>JAUHQH010000180.1 GCA_030408485.1 Candidatus Neptunichlamydia sp.
GAGATGTGTATAAGAGACAGGTGCAGATATTTTCATGATAAAATTGCTTCTGCAGCATGGGACGATATAGAGGAATATATGGGGAATCATTTCCCAAAAGTTATGACGGCAACTCCTAAATAAGATTGCAATCCATTTCACTCGATTGGATCATAAATCTCAACCTTTTGGAGAAGAGTAACCAGGTTTCCCATCAAAATCATAGAGATGCTCTGTTTTGATGATATCAAACCCAGCACCGATAACCGAAGAAAAAAGTTTAGCAATTCCTTCTTGCGTGCAGACTTTTTCTTCGGGTCTGAAACGGACGCGCCACTGATCAACGCAAAAAGTTTCTGGCATTCCATTGGGATAAACATGGGCGCCACGGTTGCTGATCATCTCAACTTTATAGTCGTCAAAAAATCTTCTATCAGTGATTTTAGAAATAAAAACATCGAGAGAATCTGGAGAGTAAATAAATAAATCGACTCCGACAAGTTCTCGCTTGGTTTGGATCTCTTTCCGCTTAAAGGCGTGCGTTTTTTCTCTCTTATTTTTATATGAAACCGCGTGAAGTTGAGACGGCTTTTGTCCTAAGCGTTCGATAACTGCTCCTGCAAACTCTTGGGTCCCCACCTTTTCTTTACTGACCCCTTCTTTATAGATGTCATAAGTGTGGATGCCATCTTCAAGAGTTCTCAGCCAAGCATTGTGGATCTTTTCGGCATAATCACTTTGTCCAATGTGGATCAACATTAAAACTGAAGCTAAGATTAGAGCCGAAGGGTTTGCAATATTTTGGCCCGCGCGACGGGGGGCAGATCCGTGGATAGCTTCAAACATCGCTCCATGGTCTCCAATGTTTGCAGAGCCAACAAGTCCTACCGATCCAGCAATTTGAGCTCCCACATCAGAAAGGATATCCCCATAGAGGTTAGGCATTACGACAATGTCAAAAGCTTCGGGAGTATCGGCAAGTTTTGCCGCACCAATATCGACAATCCAGTGATCACTTTCAATATCGGGATATTCTTTTGCGACTTCTTCAAAGACTTGGCGGAAAAGTCCATCTGAGAGCTTCATGATGTTGTCTTTGACAAAACAGGTCACTTTCTTGCGGCTATTCGTTTTTGCGTACTCAAAAGCATGACGAATAATTTTTTCAGATCCGGGCTGAGAGATTAACTTAATCGACTCGTAGACTTCAGGCGACTGTCGGTATTCAATTCCTGAATAGAGGTCCTCCTCATTCTCGCGAACAATGACGACATCCATCTCAGGGTGCTTTGTTGCTACGAAAGGAGAGTAAGAAACGCAAGGGCGAATATTTGCATACAGACCGAGCGTTGTTCGGATGGTGACATTTAAACTTTTAAACCCCCCACCTTGTGGAGTGGTAATCGGAGCTTTCAAAAAAGCTTTTGTCTTTCGGATGGTCTCCCATGTTTTATCTTCGATACCAGTCGGATGTCCTTCGAGATAAACCTTTTCGCCAATTTCAACCTCGTGAATTTCTATCTGAGCTCCAGCGCTCTCTAGAATTTTAAGGGTGGCCTCCATAATTTCAGGGCCAATTCCATCTCCTCTTGCTAATGTAATGGGGATCTTTTCGCTCACAAAACACTCCTCACTTGCGTCATTATCTCTTGCATTATATTATTCAGGATTTAGTAATCAAGAACCTGTAGAAAAAAGATGTTAAAAGATCTCTTTGAAGAGTACCAGCGAAATCTGAATTATTTTTTCGATCAAATTGAAACAGAGAAAGCCGAAAATTTTTTTGATCTCTTTTTAGAATGTGAAGGAATGCTCATTTTCACAGGGGTTGGTAAAAGTGGGATTATTGCTGAAAAACTGGCGATGAGCATGATTTCCACAGGAACCAAAGCCCTTTATCTTCCTCCGATGAATGCCCTACATGGAGACATCGGAATCGTTACAAAAAAAGATGTGCTTATTTGTATCAGTAAAAGTGGGGAAAGTGAAGAGCTGTTGAGCTTGGTTCCCTATGCACAGAAAAAAGGAGCAAAGACAGTTGCTTGGGTTTCCAATCCTCAGTCAAAACTTTTGAATAGTTGTGATTTAGGGATTTACCTTCCTTTGAATAAAGAGCTTTGTCCTTTTGATTTAGCACCGACAACTTCAACCGCTATTCAACTAATTTTTGGGGATGTTCTTTCTGTAGCCCTAATGAAGGCAAAAAAATTTAGCCTCGATGAATATGCTCTCAATCATCCAGCAGGGTCGATTGGTAAAAAGATCACCCTTACCGTTGAAGATTTGATGCTTAGAGGTGAAGAGCTTCCTATTTGTACCCCGAATGATCGTTTACGAGAAGCGCTTGTCACCCTCACCGATAAAAAATGTGGGTGTCTTTTAATCGTAGATGAGAAGAAAAGCTTCAGAGGAATTTTTACCGATGGGGATTTAAGGCGGACCCTTCAAAAAGATCCAGCAAGAATGCTTGAAAAGAGCATGGGAGAGTTGATGACCCCTTCTTGCGTTGGAGCAGAAAAAGGGAAGAAAGCTTTAGAAGCCTTGAAGTTGATGCAAAAAGATCCGAAGAAATGGGTGAGTGTGATGCCTGTGGTTGATTCAGACCGTCTCATTGGGTTGATTCGGATGCACGATTTCGTTCAAGCTGGGATCGTCTGAAAAATAGGGAAAAAAGAGGGACCTCCTCCTTTAATTCTAGTCGGATTCCATACCGATTCATTGTTTCAGTATAAGAAATTTTATCGATGTTTTGATAGGGAATTTTCAACAGCCTCATAAGGGATGAGTCTGACTCTGATCAAAAAAATGGGGAAGAAAAAAGAAGGGGGTCCCCATGTTTGAAAGGGTGTCGATTGTTGCAAAAACTCCCATTCCTATAATGAGAATGATTCCGAGAAAACTTAAGGTTATCCCTTTAATCAGGAGCCTTTTTTTTACTCCTAGATTAATCATTGAAAATCGCTTCATTGCAAACTATTGTTCTTTTCGTTATTTCAAAACTTGAATTTTAAGAAAGAAGCCGTTAGGTTCTTCGTGAGGTCTATACATGGAAACGGATATTTTTACACTTTCTCATAATTTTATCATTGCTGTTTTTTGTATTGGTTATGCTGCTATCATCCTTGAATTTTTGATTCACGTCAATAAAACGGCAGTTGGTCTTTTTATGGCCGTCATTTGTTGGCTCATCTATTTTGTTGGAGAGCCTCAACCAATCCACACAAGTTTAGCTTTTTTAAATGCCCACCTGAGTGATGTCTCACAAATCCTCTTTTTCCTTTTAGGTGCAATGACGATGGTTGAGCTGATTGATTCCCATAAGGGCTTTAATACGTTTATTCATCATCTTCATACGAAATCAAAAAAGAAGATGTTATGGATCACCTGTTTTATTGCCTTTTTTCTTTCAGCCGTTCTCGATAACTTGACGACAACCATTCTGATGATCTCGATCTTAAGGAAGCTTATCCCTCACAAACATGAGCGGTTTATCTATTCCTGTATGGTCATTGTTGCAGCAAATGCTGGAGGTGCATGGACCCCTATTGGAGATGTGACCACAACAATGCTTTGGATTGGTGGGCAGATTACAACAACCAAAGTGATTTTTGACCTCTTTTTGCCAAGCTTAGTATCGATGCTCTTTCCTTTGCTCATCTTTACTTTTACTCTTAAAGGTAGCTTCCCAAAATCAGAAATTGATTTCAGGGATGAGCCACTAGAACCCGGTGCAAAATTAGTTTTTTTTGTAGGGATCATTCTTTTCCTCTTCGTCCCTGTTTTTAAAGCAGTCACAGGGCTTCCTCCCTTTATGGGAATGTTGATCTCTCTTTCGATTATGTGGCTCATTACCGATATTATGCATCATCGCCATGAACAAAGATATCACCTCCGTATCCCCTATATTTTGACGAAGATCGATGTTTCTAGCATCCTCTTCTTCTTGGGAATTCTTTTAAGTGTAAATGCATTAGAATCGACAGGAATTTTAGATGGGGCAGCGCAGTGGATGAATCAGCATGTAGGGAATGAAGCCATCATTGCTACAGTGATCGGTATTGTGTCCGCTATTGTTGACAATGTCCCCCTTGTTGCAGCGACGATGGGGATGTACGATCTTCAAACCATCCCAGCCGATTCTCCTCTTTGGTTGATGATCGCTTATGCTGCTGGAACTGGAGGAAGTATTCTTGTGATGGGATCTTCTGCTGGAGTGGCTCTAATGGGGCTTGAAAAGGTCGACTTTTTCTCCTATCTAAAAAAGGTCAGTATTCCTGTCTTTATCGGCTATATTCTTGGAATGCTATTATATGTTTATCTTTTTTAATTTCAGTTGTTTGTGTTTATATTATTTAGAATTTGAATCTTTTGAGTTTTTTCGTCTCGGTAGTTTGTTATTCTTTGTGTTCGAGAGAATATTGGGGCTGTTGAAAGCTGAAAGATTTTTCGGATAAATTAAAGAGTAGGGGATTTATAACATTGGTAATTTTCGGTGAAAAGATAATTTTTAGACGATGATCTTCCAACTTTCAACAGTCCCATAAATGATATAAAACCCCTACGGTGATTTTTGTAAACAACATCGTAGGAGGAGTTATGCCCGAGGACTACCATCTTGTATACGAAATTTTAAGTCTAATCGGTTGTTAAGCAAAGGTCGATGTGGGATCGATATCGATTAGGAGATGGATCGAGCGTGGAAAGTGTAAAACGTTCCGAGTTTTTTGAAGAATTGTGGATAGAAAGAGGGGATTTTTTCCTTTGATGAGAATCTTAAAGCGAAACTTATCTTTGATTTTAGCATAGCCAGAGGGGATGACCGGATAAAGGGTATAGGAAGGGGGCAGCTTTTTGATAAGAACTCCATAGAAAGCTTCAGCGCACTGCTTCACATGCCCTTCATTTTTTCCTGAAAAGACCAGTTTTGCAAGGCGAGTAAAAGGGGGGAAGGCAAAAAGTTTGCGTGCTTCGATTTCTTCCTGGTAAAAGGACGCGTAATCTTCAGTAGATGCATGATGAAAAATAGGATGCCCTTTCAGGGAGGTTTGAATGATCACTTCTCCCTTAAGGTCGCCGCGGCCGGAACGACCAGCGACTTGAGTTAAAAGTTGAAAAACATATTCTGAAGCGCGGAAATCGGGAAGATTAAGGGCCCCATCGGAGTTTAAGACACCCACAAGGGTAACTGCGGGAAAGTGGAGTCCTTTAGCAATCATTTGTGTTCCAATCAAGACATCGGCTTTCCCTGATTTGAATTGTTTAAAACAGAGGTCATGACTTCCTTTGTGACGTGTTGTGTCTGCATCCATGCGGAGGGTACGGATATTAGGGAAAAGAGCATGAAGGGTTCGTTCGACTTGTTCGGTCCCTACTCCCTTAAAGTTAAGGGTAGCTGTTCCTTTACAAATCGGGCATTGAACTGGAGGTGGAGCCAGGACGTAGGAACAAAGGTGGCAGGCGAGGTGATTGGGTTTTTTATGAAAGGTGAGATTGACCGAACAGTGAGGACATTTGATACTCTCACCACAACTCGCACACATTTGAAAGGTATGATAGCCCCGTCTGTTTAAGAAAATGAGGACTTGTTCTCCTTTTTTCAGACGGTCTTTAATTCCATCAATAAGATCTAAGCAAAATAGGGTAAATCCTTCGGACTTCGCATACTCTGTATGCATATCGATGATTTTGACTTTAGGAAGACTTGCATCGGTGGCACGCGTTTTTAGGGTACTTAGCAAATACTTTCCACTTTTAGCATTGGCATAACTTTCGAGTGAGGGAGTGGCACTTCCTAGCATAACGGTTGCTTTTTCCATTTTCCCTCTCATGATCGCAACATCTCGAGCATGGTAACAGGGTTCTTCATCGGTTTGTTTATAAGAAGATTCATGCTCTTCATCGACAATGATCAGTCCAAGGTTTTTGAGCGGGCTAAAAATAGCGGAACGTGCTCCAACAATGATTTTAATGTCTCCTTTTCGAATCCCATGCCAGATATCAAACCGCTCCCCATCACTTAGGCGGTGGTGGAGAATCCCCATCTTTTCTGAAAAGCGGGATTTAAGGCGTTCGATTGTTTGGGAGGTCAGAGCAATTTCTGGTACGAGAAGGATCACTCCTAAATCGAGCGCGCGCGCGGCACGAATGGCTTGCAGGTAGATTTCTGTTTTTCCACTCCCAGTGACTCCATGAATAAGATGGGTTTTAAAAGTTTTCAAATCGGAAACGATTTTATCAAGGGCTTCTTTTTGCTCTGCTTTCAAGACCTTGGGTTTTGTAGGAAAAAATTCCATGTGTTCAAGAGGAGACCGGTCGATTTGCAAAGCTTCAACGATAAGGACTTTTTCCTTTTCCAAGCTTGAAACAGGGCTTTTTGATGTTCCCGATAGTTCTAAGAGTTCTGTAAGGAGGATTCCCTTAGGTTTTTTTATGAGGATATCAAGGACTTTGGCTTGAGAAGGGTGTTTATTTCTAAGGGAAACGGCAAGGTTTCCGATTTGTTTAGGGGAAAGAAGGCGCCGGACAAAAAGTTGTTTTTTTTCTTGGATTTCTTTCCGAATGGTTGCGGGAAGGAGAACTTTTAAAACCTTTCGAAAGGAGGTGCAGTAGTAACGAGACATCCACTCGGCTAAAGCAAAGAGCTTTGGGTTAATTAGGCTTTCTTTTGAAAGGATCTCTTTGATCGGCTGGACTTTGGAAACCGAAGGTTTTTCCTTAAGAGCAACAACGGTTCCTTTTCGGAGGGAGTTTTGAACAGGGACTAAGACACGTGTACCGATAGGAACAGGAGTTAGGACTCCATAATCTAAAGGCTGATCAAGCCCTTTATCTAAGATGACGGCAGCGAATTGATTGTATTGCATATCACATTCCAAAGTGAGCGCTTGAGATAAGGGTCTTTATAATAGAGATTCAAATCGGGAAGAAGAAGGAGGGGAATATTTCCAAGGGTTCGCTTTTTTTGTTGAGGGGTTTCTTGATAAAAGGGAAGGAGTTCTTTATTTCCAAAAATAAGGGTATCAGGAGCAATGATCAGTTTAAGATTCTCTGACTCTAAAAAGAGGTCCCATTTTTTCTGAGGAGTGATTTCAACAAGGCGACAGGAGCCATAAACTGTATCGATGGCTTTTGCGATCCTTTGAATAAAACTTCTAAACTGTGTCCCTTGAAAAAAAATCGGGATGGCAGGGGTTGATCGTTTTTCTTTCCAAGCTTCTTTGATTCGTTTTGCCTTATAGTCACTAGGAATGCTTTCGTGAAAATAAAGATCAGGATCGATCTCTTTAAAGATTCTTCGAATCTCTTCTGTGGGCGGAGGGGAAGAACTTTTCGGCATTTCCAATTCGATGAAGATTTTTTTCGTTTCTTTTTTTTCCTGATCCGTTACCAGAGGAGGAGTTACTTCAACAATTGGTTTAGGTGGTAGTTTGGGCTTTATTTCTGATTTAGGTTTGGGAGGCGTTGGAGGGAGGTGGACTTTAGAAGGTTCGTCCTTTTGGGGAAGAAGTTCCTTTGTATAGGTAAGGGTATCATTAATGAGTGAGTGGTATTCAGAATTGTTCATGCTGCCCATTTAAGCATAAAGGGGATTAGGAGAAAAGAGCATCGATGTAGGGTTCTGGAGAAAAGGGGAGAAAATCATCCACCCCTTCGCCGATTCCAATATAGCGGATCGGGATTCCCATTTGATGATAGATGGAGAGGATAATGCCTCCTTTAGCTGAGCCATCAAGCTTAGTCAGAATAAGACCGGTGAGGGGAGTAAATTCATTAAAGGTCTTAGCTTGATCTAGAGCATTTTGTCCAGTAGTCCCATCCAGGACAAGGTAGATTTCATGAGGAGCATCAGGGACGACTTTTTCTATCACCCGTTTGATTTTGGCTAGCTCATGCATCAGGTCAGTTTTTGAATGGAGACGGCCAGCGGTATCTGCAATAACGACATCATGTCCACGAGCTTTTGCAGCTGTTAAGGCATCAAAGATAATGGCTGAAGGATCCCCACCAGGAGTTCCTTTAATACAGTCGAGCTTGAGACGTTCAGACCATGTCGCAAGTTGCTCGATTGCAGCTGCTCGGAAGGTATCGCCTGCAGCAAGCATAACCTTTTTTCCTTCCTCTTTATAGATACGTGCAAGTTTTGGACAGGATGTTGTCTTTCCACTTCCATTGACTCCTACTATAAGGATGACTTTTGGAGATTGTCTTGGAGTTTTTCCTTGGACATGAGGAGGTTTATGGAGGATATCTTTAGCATGAGCCTTCATCGCTTCGATGGGATGACTGTATTTCTTCCCATAATTCCTGACATATTCCACAAACTCAATGGCAAGGCTCGATCCGAGGTCAGCTTCAAAAAGAATTTGCTCGAGCTCGTCTAAAGTCTCTTCATCAAGAGGGCCATTTATAAGAGAGCGAATTTTATCACCTAGAAGAGAGCGCGTTTTCGAAAAAGTTTTTTGAATTTTGTTAAGTCCTGACTTTAAAAGACCAAACATTTTTGCCCCAGATTTTTCATTGATCAATAATCCATCGTATCACATATAGGGATTATGGACACGCATGAGTATCAAGCTAAGGAAATTTTGAAAAAGTATGGGATGCCTATCCCAGAATTTGGGGTAGCAGCATCGCCTGCAGAAGCAAAACAAGTTGTTCAAGAACTTGGGTTTAAGGAATCAGTTGTAAAAATTCAAGTCCATGCTGGCGGCCGGGGAAAAGTTGGAGGGGTCAAATTCGTTAAGTCAAAAGATGAGATTGTCGAAACGGCAAAGAAACTCATTGGAATGAAAATGGTGAATAATCAAACAGGCCCCCAAGGGATTATTGCTCATAAGGTTTTGATTACAGAACCTGTGGATATTGCTAGGGAATACTATTTAGGAGCAATTATTGATCGGGATCACGCGATGCCGATTCTCATTGCTTCTCCAGAAGGAGGGATGGAAATTGAGGTTGTGGCAGAAAAAACTCCAGAAAAAATCTTGAAGTTGCCGATAGGACTCGATGGAAGTGTAAGACCGTACCATCTTCTTAGGTTAGCGAATTTTATGGGATGGAAAGGTGTTACGGCAAAACAGGGAATGAAAGTTGCTGCAAGTCTAGCTAAAGCCTTTATTGAAACCGATAGTTCTCTTCTTGAAATCAACCCTCTTGTTGAAACCGATAAGGGCGATATTTGGGTGATCGATGCAAAACTAAGTGTTGATGGCAATGCTTTATTTAGACAAAAAGAAATCGCAGCTTTTTACGACCCGTCGCAAGTATTACCTAATGAAGTGGCGGCAAAGGAGCATGATCTTGCCTATATTTCATTATCGGGAAATATTGGATGTATGGTGAATGGAGCAGGGCTTGCGATGTCGACAATGGATATCATTCAACACTATGGAGGAATGCCTGCAAACTTTCTCGATGTTGGTGGAGGAGCAAGTAAAGAAAAGGTGACAGAAGGATTTAAAATCATTCTTGCTGATGAAAATGTGAAAGCGATTCTCGTCAATATTTTTGGAGGGATTATGAATTGTGCAACCCTTGCAGAAGGGGTGATTGCAGCATCAAAAGAACTTAGCATTAAAATTCCGCTCATTGTTCGTTTAGAAGGGACAAATGTGGAAGAGGGACGACGCTTGCTGCAAGAGTCAGGACTCAAAATTATCTCTGCTGAAGGGATGGCAGATGCTGCGGAAAAAGCCGTGAATGCCATTAAGGGAGGAAACGGATGACAATTCTTATAAACAAAAAGACGAAAGTCATTACTCAAGGAATTACGGGGAAGTCGGGGCAATTTCATACTGAGCAGTGTATTCAGTACGGTTCAAAGTTTGTCGGAGGAGTGACACCAGGAAAGGGGGGACAGTCGATCTTTGATCTTCCGGTTTTTGATACTGTGTATGAAGCAAAGCAAAAGGTTGATCCTGATGCGACAATGATCTTTGTTCCACCTCCATTTGCTGCGAATTCAATTTTGGAAGCTGAAGATGCAGGAATTCCCCTTATTATTTGTATTACTGAAGGAATTCCTATACGCGATATGTTAGAAGTCTCATGGGTGATCAGAAGTTCAAAAACCTCGAGATTGATCGGTCCCAATTGTCCAGGAGTGATTACTCCTGGAGAATGTAAGATTGGGATTATGCCAGGATACATTCATAAGAAGGGGGTAATAGGGATTGTGTCTCGTTCTGGGACACTCACTTATGAAGCCGTATGGCAAACCACGCAAAATGGTTTGGGACAGTCGAGTTGTGTCGGGATTGGAGGAGATCCACTCAATGGAACGAATTTTATTGATGTTTTGGAGCTATTTGAAAAAGACCTCGACACAAACGGCATTTTACTTCTCGGGGAAATTGGGGGAAATGCTGAAGAAGAAGCTGCTGATTGGATTAAAGCCAATTGCAGCAAACCTGTTGGAGGATTTATCGCTGGGGTTACCGCTCCACCTGGAAGAAGAATGGGTCATGCTGGTGCGATTGTTTCTGGCGGAAAAGGGACCGCAGAGGGTAAGATGGATGCACTTAGAGCAGCAGGAGTTCGTGTTGCAGAATCTCCAGCCGATATTGGTGATACGATCTTAAAAGCCATGGGCGCATCGTAAGTTAAGCAAGCCTCTATCTTCTCACGACTTTACCAAAAAACGAGATTATTGCATATCAGCGAGTTACTTCATTCTTAAATTTTTTTTCCTATACTAAGTAAAAATCATTTAAGATAGGGTGAAGTTTATGAAAATACCGATAAAAATCTCTCCCTTCTTCTTTGTGACGGCTGCACTTATTGGCTGGATTAATAGTAGTCAAACGTCCCATCCATTTATTTTAACCCTTATTTGGATAGGGGTTATTTTTGTTTCGATTCTTGTCCATGAATATGGACATGCTTTAACTTCTCGTTATTTTGGTCAGAAACCATGGATACAACTTGGTGCTTTTGGGGGACTAACTTATCCTGAGGGACCTCGCCTTAGAGGTTGGAGAGAGTTTCTTGTTGTATTGAATGGACCTGTTTTTGGGTTTCTCCTCTTTCTTCTATATCTCTTTCTATTATCGACAGAATTTTTTGAAAACCCTTACATCCTCTATACGGTCAAGATTTTTACGTGGGTCAACCTTTTTTGGACGATTGTTAATCTCCTTCCTGTAATCCCTATGGATGGAGGACAACTTCTTAGAATCGTGATGGAATCGATCTTTGGAGCGAAGGGGCTTAAGTATGCCATTTTTACGAGTATGCTCCTTTCGTGTGCTTTCAGTATTTTCTTTTTTTTCATCGGATACTTTCTTGTTGGAGCGATTTTCTTTCTCTTTGCCTTTCAAAATTTCGATGCCTGGAGAAAATCCCGTGTGATGACTGAAAGTGATCGGAGTGGAGAAATTACAAAAGAGATGAAAGAGATCGAAGACTTATTGAACGATAACCAAAAAGGGGCGGCTATCTCCAAGTTGAAGGAAATTCGAACAAAAGCAAAGCAGGGAATGGTCTATAATTTAACAACGCAATATCTTGCTGCAATTAAAGCCGAAAGAGAGGAGTATCAAGAGGTCTATGATCTTCTTTTGCCCATCAAGAAGTACCTTAGCCCTGAATCCAAGCTTTTTCTCCATCGCGCAGCATATGAAGTGAAAGATTACCCTCTTGTTGTTGAACTTGGAGGACCCTCTTTTCAACTTCTTCCCGATCCTAAAATTGCTTTAAATAATGCAGAGGCTTGTGCGGCTCTCGCTCAAGCTGAGCCTGCAATCGGTTGGCTTTATGCAGCCCATAAAGGAGGAATCAAGAATCTAGAATCCATTCTTTCGAAAGAGGTCTTTGATCTCATCCGTGAAACGGAAGGATTTAAAAAGCTTTTACATCATTGATCTATTTTTTATTACGCAACAAGTCTGCCGTAAACAACGGTTTTCAAGATGTCGAAAATAGGTTGCCAATATCTTTAAAGGAGCTCCTTTTTTCATCCTAAGATTTGGATATAGTATTTTCAATTTAAATTTTTATGATCTGTGTATATAATATGGGCATGACGTATTCACATGACCTAAGAATTAAGTCCTTAGGCTATATTGAGAAAGGTGGCTCAAAGGGAGAAGCCAGCCAGATTTTTAGGGTTACAACTCAGACCTTGCTTAATTGGATGAAAAGGAAAAGAGAAGGGAATTTATCCCCTAAACAAACAAAAAAGCGATGCCCCTATAAAATTTAGGTATTTCTTACCGTCGGCTCCTTCCAACTTCAGTCGGTTACATTTTGTAACCGGCTCACTTTTTTCTTTATTGAGCCTGTTTTTTAAGACTTTCCAATAGTTTCTAGCTAATTGAAAATTAGTTTGTTGAGTTAGAACTTGGATAATGTCTACTACCGAAAAATACCAGGTTTCGGTCTCCTCGTCATAAAGGCGACGTATTTTATAATCTTCAAATACGATCAGGGCATTCTTCATAAATCAAATTCCTAAGTGTTTCCGTCATTATGGATGCGGAAGAGGATTCTCTTCAAAGAATAACCGATCCTCTGTGAAATTATGTAAAAAGATTGGAATCCTGACATAATGGTTTTTTGGATGATCAAAAAGATGTAAGTTAGGAGAAATTTACTTAAATAGAGCGGGTTATAAAATAGGGCAGGTAGGACTTGAACCTACGACCAACAGATTATGAGTCCGATTTTCCCTCTAATCCACAACAGATCACATTAACTAAGAACAATACTATAAACGACTTGCAATTTTATGACTATTGTTAACTTTTGCCAATTATGAATGATTTTTGGGCTTTAGTAGTAGTCCTCAGTTGGTCCGCGGGATTGCCCTTGTTTTCGGTTTTCTTTTCTCTATGAAATGCGGCAAGCAGAACTTGTATAAGTCATTGAAATTCAGCGGTATCACCTAGTCTCATCTCAATCTCACCAAAATACCCTTCATAAACCACTGATTACCAGTGATATCACCTAATCTCACCGGTCTCACCTAAAAAACGATAATGTTTGCAAAGTTTTTAAAAAATGCCGGGCGCGGGTGCATGAACCTTCATACTCCATAATTAAGAATGTTTTTTTAAGGGGTACCCCCTCTTAGGAGTCTACATGAAATGGGTCCCTATTTGAAAAATAATTAACGGAAAGATTGAATGGTCTCAATTTATCAGGGTGAAAGCTGAAGACAATACGAAGGTAAACTTTATATGTTCGAGCAAACATTCAAAAGCATTGATGACATCTTATGGAAAGATGCTGGATGTACAAGTGAGCTTGACTATACAGAACAAACCTCATGGCTCCTTTTTCTCAAATACCTAGAAGCTCTTGAACATGAAAAATCCATTGAAGCAAGTTTGCACGATACCGAATACACTCCTATTCTGGAAGAATCATACCGATGGAATTCATGGGCTGCTCCCAAAGACTCTCAAGAAAAAATCGACTATAAAAAAGTTTTTACAGGAAATGACCTCATAGAGTTCGTAAACAAAAAACTTTTTCCCTATTTGCAATCCTTCAAACAAAAAGCAGATAGCCCCTATTGCATACAATACAAAATCGGTGAAATCTTCGGGGAACTCAAAAATAAAATTGTGAGTGGATATACCCTGCGAGACATTATTGACCAAATCGATACCCTTAAATTTGGCTCTCAAAAAGAAAAACATGAGCTCTCACACCTTTATGAAGCCAAAATCAAGAATATGGGAAACGCCGGCCGTAATGGTGGCGAGTATTACACCCCAAGAGCACTCATCCGCACCATGATCCAAGTCATCAACCCCAAAGTAGGAGAAACTATCTATGATGGCGCCGTAGGTTCTGCAGGCTTTTTATGTGAAGCTTTTGACTTCCTTTCTAGCCAAAAGAATCTAACGACAAATGATCTCAAAACACTCCAAACAAACACATTTTATGGAAAAGAGAAAAAGTCTCTCGCTTATATCATTGCTATCATGAATATGATTCTGCACGGCATAGAAGCTCCCAACATCACCCATGCCAATACACTTGCCGAAAACCTCTCAGATATTCAGCAATCTGACCGCTTTGACATCATCCTTGCGAATCCTCCCTTTGGTGGAAAAGAAAGAAAAGAAGTTCAACAAAATTTCCCCATCCGCACAGGAGAAACAGCCTTTCTCTTTCTTCAACACTTTATCAAAAAGCTCAAAGCTGGTGGAAGAGCCGCTATCGTTATCAAAAACACCTTTCTCTCGAATACCGACAACGCCTCCATCTCCTTAAGAAAACACCTCCTTGAAAGCTGCAACCTTCATACGATCCTTGATTGCCCCCCAAAAACCTTTCTAGGAGCCGGCGTTAAAACCATCGTCCTCTTCTTTGAAAAAGGCTCTCCTACACAAAAAATCTGGTACTATCAACTTGACCCCGGTAGAACACTAGGAAAAACCAATCCTCTTAATGACACTGATCTTGAAGACTTCATCAATCTCCAAAAGATATCCGCCGACTCGCCAAAAAGTTGGACCATAAAAGGGGAAGCTATTGATAAAAAAACCTTTGATCTATCTGTTAAAAACCCGAGCAAGCAAATAAAAGAAACTCATCGGACACCTACTGAAATTCTTGATGAAATTAAAGCTCTTGATCAAGAAAGTGCTAAAGTCTTGGCAAGCATCAAGGAAATGCTATGAAAGAGGGATGGGAAACTAAAAAGCTTGGGGACTTATTTTCATTTAAAAATGGTCGAGCGTTCAAAAAAAAAGATTGGGGAGTGGGTGGCCTTCCTATCATTCGGATACAAAATTTAAATAATTTCATCGCTAGCTTCAATTACTACTCTGGCGAATATAGTGATGATATTTTAATAAAAGATGGAGACCTGCTCTTTTCATGGTCTGGAACGGTAGGGTCATCATTTGGTCCGCATATTTGGAACAGGGGATGGGGCCTCTTAAACCAGCATATTTTTCGAGTCGTATTTAAGAAGAAAATCAACAAGCAATACGTTTACTATGGCCTCCATAAAATTACGGAAAACATTGAACGACAAGTTAGTGGAGCTGTTGGCTTAGCACATATAACCAAAGAGAAATTAAATCAATTTTCTATAGCTCTACCAACTATTGATGAACAAAAACGCCTTGTATCCCTCCTAGACAAATCCTTTGAAGTGATCAACACCGCCATAGCAAACACCAAAAAGGGCCTTGAGAATGCGAAAGAGCTTTTCGAGAGTTATTTGAATGGGGTTTTTGAGAAAGGGGGAGAGGGATGGGAAATTAAAGCTTTAAGTGAATTCTGTACAATTCAAATTGGGAAAACCCCAAGAAGAGCTGTAAAAAGCTATTGGGATGAAAATAAAGAAACAAAAAATGTTTGGCTCTCTATTGCTGATTTAAAATATGTGCAGGACAAGAAAGTTTTTGATAGTAGAGAATATCTTTCAAACACTGGTGCAACTGTTTCTAAATTAGTACCTAAAGGTACATTGTTACTTAGTTTTAAATTAACGCTGGGTCGTGTTGCTTTTGCTGCACGGAACTTGTATACAAATGAAGCAATTGCAGCAATTTTTATTAAAAATGAAACTACAATCCTATCAGAATATCTTTATTACTTTTTTCAATATTATAACTGGGATAAAGCTGTTGATGGCGATACAAAAATTAAGGGAAAAACACTCAATAAAGCCAAACTTAAGGAAATTAAAGTTAAGTCTCCAAAGGTAGAAGAACAAAAACGCCTTGTAGCCTTCCTAGACAAACTATCCGAGCATACACAAAACCTCCAATCCATCTATCAAAAAAAACTCGCTGCACTAGAAGAGCTCAAGCAATCCCTCCTTCATCAAGCATTTAATGGAGACTTATGAACGAAGCCGAGACAAGAGCAGAGTATATCGACCCAATCTTAAAAGCTGCGGGATGGGGCGTTGTTGAAGGGAGCATTATTCGAAGAGAATACAAGATCACTCTTGGCCCGTTGCAAGGTTTGCAAAGAAGAGGAAGCCCCCTGGTCGCCGATTATGTCTTGATCTACCGGAATCGGATACTTGGTGTAATAGAGGCGAAATCAGCAGAAAAACCGCTAACCGAAGGTCTTGCCCAAGGAAAACACTACGGAGAAAAACTCTCTACCCCTTTTGCCTACTCAAGTAATGGTATCGATGGATTTTATGAAGTGGATATGATCACAGGAGAAGAAAAACCTATTTCCTCCTTTCCATCCCCTGATGAGCTATGGAACAAAACATTTCGAGAAATTGGAGAACAAGAGAAGGGATTCAATGCCATTGCTCTTGAGCCTAAAACCCGTTACTATCAAGAAATTGCGATCAATCGGGTGATGGAAACTATCGCCAAAGATCAAAAGCGGATTCTTTTAACACTTGCTACCGGAACCGGTAAAACCTTCATTGCCTCTCAAATTGTATGGAAACTCTACAAAAGCCGTTGGAACCTTTCAAAGGAGTCAAACCACCTTCCTCGCATTCTCTTCCTTGCTGATAGAAACATCTTAGCCGATCAAGCTTATAACGCCTTTTCTTGTTTTCCAGAAGATGCATTGATACGGATAGCCCCAGAAGAGATTAAAAAAAGAGAGGGAGTCCCTAAAAATGGAAGTCTATTTTTCACCATTTTTCAAACCTTTATGAGTGGTCCTAACGATTTCCCCTACTTTGGAGATTATCCTCAAGACTTCTTTGATTGTATTATTGTTGATGAATGTCATAGAGGAGGGGCGAGTGATGAAAGTCAGTGGCGCTCTATCTTGGATTACTTTTCTCCAGCCGTTCAATTAGGACTCACAGCAACTCCCAAGCGCAAAAATAACGTCGACACCTATCGCTATTTTGGAGAGCCCGTTTATACCTATTCCCTTAAAGAAGGAATTAACGACGGTTTTTTAACTCCCTTTAAGGTGAAACAGTTTGCAACGACTATCGATGAATATGTCTACGCCCCTGATGATGACATTGTTGATGGAGAAGTCGAAAAAAACAAAATCTACAAAGAGTCTGATCATAATCGCATCATAGAAATCAAAGAGCGGGAAGCTTACCGGGTTCAACTGTTTATGGATGAGATGAACTCTGATGAAAAGACCCTTGTTTTTTGCGCCAGTCAAGAGCATGCTCTTTTAGTTCGCGATCTTATTAACCAATATAAAAACCATGCCAATCCAAACTATTGTCACCGAGTCACAGCAAATGACAAAAATTTAGGAGAGCAGCATTTAAGAGAGTTTCAGGACAGCGAAAAAACCATTCCTACGATTTTAACAACCTCCAAAAAACTCTCTACCGGAGTTGATGCCCGGAACGTCCGTAACATTGTTCTTTTAAGACCCATTCATGACATGATTGAATTTAAACAGATCATTGGTAGAGGGACAAGACTTTATGATGAAAAAGACTTTTTTACGATTTATGACTTCGTCAAAGCCTACCACCATTTTCATGATGAAGAGTGGGATGGTCCTCCCAAAGAAGAAGCCCCTTGCTCAAAATGTCTTTGCAACCCTTGTGAATGCGACGAAAAATGCTCTAAACCTTCTAAAAAACCCCCCTATTTCGATCAAAGCCAAAAGAGTTCTTGTCGATGCGAAAAAAAGAAAAAAGTCACAATCAAACTGGCTGATCATAAAGTAAGAGCCTTTCAATCTATGGTATCTACCACCTACTACCATCCCGATGGAAAACCCATGGCATCCCAAGAATTTATTCAATGCCTCTTTAAAAAACTTCCTACTTTTTTTACCAGTGAAGAAGCCCTAGAAAAAATTTGGAGCAACATAGAAACTAGAAAAAACCTCCTAGACACACTTGAAAAAGAGGGGTTTGGAAAAGAGCAACTGCTTGAAATCAGCCATATTATCGATGCCGATAAAAGCGACTTATTTGATGTCCTCCGCTATATTGCTTATGCAACTCCCGTTTTAACCCGAAAGGAAAGAGCTGCACAAGCCAAAAAAATCATTCCCAACTATTTTGATCCTCAAGAACAAGTCTTTTTAAATTTTGCTCTCGATGAATATGTAAAAATAGGAATCGAACAGCTTGATAAAGATAACCTCTTTCCCCTCATTCGCCTCAAGTATCACTCAATAGAAGATGCCTCTTCTCACCTTCGTAAGCATCCAGATCAGCTCAAAAACGCCTTCCATCAGTTTCAACAATATCTCTATCAGTCA
Organism: Candidatus Neptunichlamydia sp.; assembly: GCA_030408485.1. Classification (GTDB taxonomy): domain Bacteria; phylum Chlamydiota; class Chlamydiia; order Chlamydiales; family Simkaniaceae; genus Neptunichlamydia. The sequence continues at coordinate 18,115 of JAUHQH010000180.1, forward strand.
CAACACCCCACTATGCAACATGGATGAATGACACCGTTCTCGATTATCAAACTCTCATACTCCCTCTTTTGCAACTTAATCTCTAAAAAGGGTGCGCTCCCGCATGAAAGATGTTGTTGGAATCCTATCCGATGAACGTGATTTATCTGAAAAAGCTCGGCAAGAGATGTTATCTTCAGGTCAAAGAGCCATCTCAAATCGTATCAACTGGGCCCGTACATATTTAGTGAAAACCCATCTTCTATTTTCTCCAAGAAGAGGGGTGATTGATATAATAGAAGAAGGAAGAAAAGTTCTCAACGAAAAGCCCCCTCATATCGATGTACAATTTTTAGAGAAATTCCCAAGCTTTATCGAATTTAGAAATACGAAAAAAGGAAAACCAAAAGCTGTTGAAAACGATCCTGATGATCAAATGTCTGAAATATACAAAAATCATCAAGCACTTGTCAAAAAAGATTTAATGGATACGATTCTATCTTCATCTTCAAAATTTTTTGAAAAGCTGATTGTAGATGTTCTTGTCAATATGGGATACGGAGGAACAAAAGGAGAAGTGGCACAAGTCTTGGGAAAATCAGGTGATGAAGGAATAGATGGAATCATCAATGAAGACCGCTTAGGACTTGATAAAATCTACATACAAGCAAAGAGATGGAATCCCCAACAAAGTATCGACCGGCCAGAAGTTCAAAAGTTTGTAGGTACTCTTGTGGGAGAAAATGCCCGTAAAGGAGTTTTTATCACAACTTCAACTTTCACCAAAGAAGCGAAAGAATACGCAAAAAATCAATCTGTTGCTTTAATTGATGGCGATCACCTGCTTGACCTTCTGTGAGAAACAAAGGGCTCCAGACCTCTTTTACATATGAGATGAAGAAACTAGACCTTGATTATCTTGAAGAAATCTAGCCTTTGAAACAACTTTGCAAATATTATCATTTTTTAGGTGAGACTATGTTAGACCGGTGAATTTCAATAACTTACGTTGAAAATAAAAGGTAAAATCAGAGGTGTTTTGATCTTAGGTTTTTGGTATTCAGTGACATTACCTATTCTCACCTCAGTCTCACTATATCCTAAACCATAACTAATTGATAACCAATAAGTTACACCCATCTCACCTCAAATTAAATGACATCTGCAAAAATTTTGTCGTCATCAAAGCGATAACACCTGACAGATGGATCAAACCCCGGAAGTTTTTTACTTCTTGAGCTTTTTCCATCACTGCTTGGGATGGTCCACCCCTTGTCAACGAGGACTTTTGCAATGTCATTGGGGCTTAATCCTGAGCAAATATCATTTCTAAACACCTCTTGTAAAGACAAAGAAATTCAAAAATCCACTAGATATTTTTTTGTATTCAGCGCGGTTGATGGTTTTGTGATTTTCATCGCCCTCCTATTTTGAAGAGTGACTCTCTCCATGGAGTTCAAAGAATTGGCGCACTTGTTGTAAAAACGGACAACTGGATATGCTAAACACTTTGAAGTGCTGGTTTTTCCGTAGCGATCGGCAAAAAACATAGTTGACGCAAAAACACTTTAATCTATTACCATTTTTAGCGGTCATACTGAGGTAATCGCTCTTAAAAAAACCATACAAAAGGAGTTTAATTATGGCTATTCCAGGGAATAACTTAGAACTTTTAAGGAATGCATTAAGCTGTCCATTATCCTATGAATTATTTGAAGATCCAGTTACAGAAGGAGAAGGAACTTGTGGACACACATTTGAGAATTCATGGATTCGAGCATGGCTTGATGAAAACCAAACTTGTCCACTTTCAAGAGAGCCACTTAGTGTAGATCAATTGGTTCGCTACTCGGCAATAAAAGAGGCTTGCCTAATTTTGGATCCTAATAGGGTTGCTCCTATAGTCAGAGAACAGTTTGATGAAATAAATGCAGTTATAACGGATATTGGAGCTCGAGTCCTAGTGTCTGAGGCTGTTCATCATTCACTTGGACAACGAGTTAAACAACAAATCGAATGGGCTAAAGAAAAATTTCAAGGTTTTTGTTGTTGAGTGTTTATGGGAGATTTAACGGTTAATTATTTTTATGAAGCAACAAAAGGTTATACTCCTCGTAATACTAAGGAGATGGTGACTTATGGAAAAGAGGTTTCTATAGTATGGTATCAAGCCTTTAGATTTGATTCTTTATCCAGGACATGTAGTCATAGTGATCGGAAATGATGAAACGATTGAAAGTGAGCATTCCTCAGGAGGAGTTGTAATTCGACCTCTTGATGAACGGTTATCGAAGATTAGTGGTCCGTATACTCTTCGTCGCTTTCATCCAACTTTTTTTAAGGGGCTGTTGAGAGCTGGAAGATATTGATCTGCAGAAAGGTTTTTAGGAGAAAAACTGACTTCAATATTAGAAAGGGTTTTTTGGAGATAAAGTCTTCACTGTTTTGGTAGTGACCGTCAAAAACCATAAGCACTTGAAGTTTAAGCTCACTAACAACCTCATCAAAAGAGGGATAAATTCTTCCCTTTTTCTTCTAAAGGGAGGAATTCTTCTTGCAGCTTGAAAAAAAGGTTGCGCTGTCAATTAGGTATCGTAAGTTACTTAGATACTAACAGTGTTTCTAAAATATGTGAGAGTTTATCGAGAGCTTTTCTTCTGTGAGAAATTTTATTTTTAGTCTCTTCGTCAATTTCAGCAAAGGTTTTGTTGTAATCATACTTCAGAAAAAGTGGATCATAACCAAATCCTTGACTTCCGCGAGGAGTTAAAATCAAAGAACCTTCACAAAGTCCTTTGACTTGTATTTGGATTCCATCAGTAGAAGCTAAGGCTAGAGCACAAACATAATAACCCATCCGCTCACTTTCTTGGATTGGATCCAACGCTTTGATCAGTTTCTCTCGGTTTTCCTTGTCGGAAGATCCTTCACCTCCATAGCGAGCACTTTTCACTCCTGGAGCGTCTCCTAAGGCTGGAACAACAAGCCCAGAATCATCAGCAATGACCCATCGCTTTAAGGTTTCTGCTGCATGAGTTGCCTTGATAAAGGCGTTTTCTTCAAAAGTTGCTCCTGTTTCCTCTGGGGCAGTATAATCTGGAAAATTCAGTAAGGAGAGAGAGTCAAAAGGGTATTGAGATTTTAAAATCGCTTTAATTTCACGGATTTTATGAAGGTTTTTTGAAGCAATGACAAGTTCCATTAGGGATCCTTATAATTTGAACTCTATCTTATAGGGATTCGAAATAATTCCGCAAGTTCAAGATTGTAAGAATTTTTCCCTGTATAGAAACTTTATCTCCCTTTTTATGACCCAATAAACTTTGAGCAAGTTTTGATTGAATAGAGAGAATATGCCTGTCTGGATCGGCTTCCCAAGGACCTAATAGAGTGTAAGAGATTTTTTTTCCATTATCATCAAGAAAGCCAATAATAACTCCAACTCCAACTTTATCTGTATCTACATCGTTTCTTGTCAGAATCCGTGCTTGGTTGAATTGGGAAGAAAGTGTTCTGAGTTCACTTTGAAGTCGATCTCTCCGTTCCAGAGCAGCCTTAAACTCAGCATTTTCTCTTAGGTCTCCAAGAGCTCTTGCTTCTTCGATCTCTTTTGCATTATCGACTGTTTCGACAGTGGAAATTTCGTGAATGCGAGATTTAATTTTTTTATACCCTTCTTCTGTAGTCCAAATAACAGGTTCTTCTTCTTGTTGTCCAGTGTCATATTTATGCCCCATTTTCGCTAGGCTTGGATAAACAACTTCTGCAAGAGAATGGAAGATTTTAATGTCATGATCGGTTAAACTTTGGCATTTGGTTGCTAAAAGGAGGAATTCTTGAACAGCTTCTTTTGATGCAGATTGGAAGATTTTTCGAACATTATTATAACGGGCTGTTGTAAGAAATATCAGGATTTTTTTGACGGTATCGCGGCTTTCAGTTTCTTGCTCAATTTGGCTAAGAAGAATAAGAAGAGATTCAAAAAAGCGATTCTTTCCTTCAACATCTGAAAGAGGAAGTTCCTCGCTTTTCGTAATCTTTTGAAAATACCATAAAAGAGCTTGGGGATAGCGATTAGGGTAAGTCAGAAGTTCATCAAGTTTTTTAATGATCTTTTCTTCTTTCTTTGCTTTCAATAGCTGTGTAAGAATGTAGTCTCTAAGGGGATTTTGGTCGATGCCTAAGAAGAGATTAAGGAAAAAGATTCCCCAGTCCTCTCTAAGTTTTCGGATGGCATAAAGAGCTCTTTTCTTAAAAGCAATCACTTCAATCCCTTTGACAACGTCTTCAGGAGAAGTGAAACGTGTGATGAGTTCTTTCGTAGGAGAGTATTTCTTTTCTTCGCTCAGGTCTTCCATGAAAAAGTGGAGTTGGAGTTCTTGAGAGTCGGTGAGCGCTCCTGTTGATAGAGCTTCTTTAAGTTTTTCTTCTAATTCTTTTCTGAACTCTTCATTTTTTATTGTTTGCGGGAAATCCCTTAAGAAAGAGTAGACAATCTGAATGAGATGACTTGCGTCAGGTTTTTTTTCTAACGCCTTTTTTAGGTGTTCTTCATGAGTGACCTCAGATTCTCTTAACTTAAAGGGTTTCCGGAGCTCACGAGGGGTTTCAATCATCGTGTCTTTTTTGATTTTAGCACGCGCTGTTTGCCACCACCTAGCCCAGTCTTCCCTAGGGATAACTAGTTCACAAAGCTCCTCTTTTATTTCAGCAGCTGTTGAAGGACCTAGATCTCTCAAGAGGATATGAATTGTTTCTACAGGATTTTTCTTTGCTCGTTCTTCCAATTCATCGGGATTTCCGAACCGTAGTGTTAAAAAGTGGTCATCAGGAACAGGAATTAAGGTTTTGAAAGCGTTTTCAAATGAAAGATCTTTTTTTCCACCTACGTAATCAAATTCGAGTTCCAGCTGTTCTCTTAAAAAAGAAACATCAAGAATTTCACCGATTCCCCATCCTCCTGAATGGAAGACAAACTTCCCTTTTCTCATATGAGTCAAGAGTTCATAATTACTAATGGCTCCTTGAAAGGTGACCATTTCGCGAAGTCCAATCAATCGAATTTTATCATTTAAATGAGAGTCATTGGGATTGCGTTCTTTTAAGTAATTGAAAGCCAATTCACCAAGCTGAGCAGTATTTGTCGTTTGAAGATCAAAAATTAATTTGAAAATTTCGTGTCCAAGGTCGGTCTCTTTAATTTTTTCCCAAAGGGGAAGCGCATTTTCTACATGACGTCCAAAAGGGGTAGATAATTCAGAATCTTTGACTCCTAGTAATACTTGCTTAAGTTCATCATCATCAAACTCATCCCCCATACAATACTCTTTCCAAAGAGTTAGAAATGAAGGATAATCATGATTACCAAGATGTTTTTGAAACTGACCTAAATAACTCATTGACATATGAAAGAAATCCCTAATAGTTCTCTAATTAAGGAGTATAGGATGTTTCAAAATTAACTTCAATCGAGTTCTATAATGCCTCCGTTTACTCAAGGAGGAATTATGGATACAAAAATTATTTTCTTGTACTCCTTTATGTGATGGATTTTTAAAATCTGTGGGGTTTCGAGATGATCCTCAATGTCGAATGAGCTCAGGAGAAATCATGACATTTACTTTAATATCGCCGCTATTTTTTCAGTGCAATCATCAACTACTTACGAGATCTTGATATTAAGCTTGTAGCCCAAAGAAAAAAGAATAGTATAAGAGTATAAATGGGGCACTCTGTACGTCTATCGTATTTCCAGAAAAGGAGGAGGAAAAGAATCAAAACGGTGTTTAGTCAAATCATTCAGCTAATGCCAAGGTCAATACATCCCATTACGACTAAGGGATTTTTGATCGAAGTCTTTTTGATCGTTATTGCTTTTAGTATCAACATTCGTCTTTCTCAAATCTAGTCTGCTAACAAGCCTTTACAGTAGCACATCTATTGCGCCGCTCTCTCTTGCAAAGGGAGGAACCCTTTGCGCGTTGTTTGGCTTGTATCTGCAGTGCTGTAAGGGCTTGTTAGCAGAGATAGCGGGTCACTTGGGTTTCAATGTAATTTGTTTTTCCAGATTTTTTCCAACTAGTTTATGTTGTTCTTTTGGAATGACTCAGAAGTAAATTGAGAAATAGTCTGTGTAAAAAATGGCTTTTTTTTAACTCCTCTGTGAGCTTTTTCATTAATATTTCTCCCGAGCTTTGAGAGCGGTCTCCAATATGAAACGGAAGAATTTGTCTCCTTTTCACATCAATTACCATCCAAAAACACTGTTAATTTTGCTTGTTTCCAACATAACTCTATAGCTCATTAATTTCCGTTCTAATTACTGTAAGCTCTTCATTATGAGAAGTCACTGCCAAATTAAGATCATCAGGAAACTCTCTATATATTTTTTCCATAATCCGAAGAAGTCAAGGGAAACTCTTTCAAGTAGTGCTCGTTGAATACGTTCTTTTATATGATCGCCAACTATTTTGTTCTAAGGGTTCTCTAAGAACTGTCTGCGATCCAAGATAGGCATTCATATTTTTGTTTTCCGTTATGAATTGTTCCATTTTTCTTAAATCATACCTGACTGATATTTAGGGCACTTTAGTGGTATTTGTCCTCTTTAATTACAATCTTGTTAGAGAGTAAACACCCGGTACTTTTTGCTATGCAATAAAATTCTTTAGCACTACATGTTTAAGATTGCTTTATTATCAATAATTTTTATAAGTTGGCTCTATGTAAAAATCTATTGTCAAAATAAAAATGAGTGTCTATTTTATTTTGAATGGTACGATGTACTAATTATGAAGCAAACAATTAAGGATATCACTATGAAGTATGAAGGATTTACCACTTTTGCGACGGAACAAAAAGAGAGCATTTTGACCGTTACGTTTGACTTTGGTAGCGTTAATGTGCAGGGCCAAGAAATGCTAGCAGATCTTAACAGCCTAGCCATGCGTCTTGAGGGTGACCGCGAGACCAAAGTAGTCGTATTCCAGTCGGCTAACCCAGAAATTTGGGTTTGTCACTACGACACCGAATTACTCAAAGACATGTCAGATGAGGCTGTTTCTCGCGAAGAGGCAAAACTCCTTGATCTGCAAGTAGTCTGCGAACGCATTAGTAAGGTGCCACAAGCAACGATCGCTAAGCTAGAAGGTTTCGCACGTGGTGGCGGACATGAGCTGGCGTTAGCGCTTGATATGCGGTTTGCCGCGCGTGGCAAATTCAAGTTTATGCAGATGGAAGTTGGTATGGGCATTCTGCCGTGCGGCGGCGGTGCATCACGTATGGCGCGCCAAACGGGGCTTGGCCGTGCATTGGAAATCATCTTAAGCGCACGTGATTTTGATGCCGATGAAGGAGAGCGTATGGGCACTATTAATAAAGCACTAGAGCCAGATGAGATTGGCCCCTATGTCGATGAGCTAGCGCAGCGTATTGCCAAATTCCCTGCCGAATCGATCAACGCATGTAAGCAGATGGTGTATGAATCCATTGACAAGCCAATTGATGAGGCACTGAAAGCAGAAGCTTATTGGCTTTATCAAGCAACTAGCAAAACACCTGCACTTCAACGTTTCACTATTGCTGATGAACAAGGTTTGGAGCATGACATTGAGAATCAGCGCAACTGGAACGATCTTGTGATGAAAGTACAGGAGATTAACTAGAGAGAGCCGTCCGCATGGAATTTTCCTCAAAATCAATCGGGGTTATAATGCGGTCTTCAACAATGGATGGAGCTATTGTATAAAGCTAGTGTATAGGAAACACTAGCAACGCTTAGTAGATGAGGTGTTGCTAGTATTTCATAAAAAAGGAGGAGAAGATGAGTAAAACTATTCTGATTACTGGTGCTACAGATGGCATTGGGCTAGAGACTGCGCGCAAACTTGCATCAGAGGGGCATGTACTTCTGCTACATGGTCGTAGCGCAGAAAAACTGCAAAAGGTAGTCGCCAAATTATCGAAGCTAACGACTGTAGAAAGCTATGTCACTGATTTATCCGAATTGGATGCAGTCGAAACATTTGCCCAGGAAGTAAAGAATAAGTATCAGTCGCTGGATGCCCTGATCAATAATGCGGGTGTGCTGCGTATGTCCAATGCTACTTTGCCAAATGGGCATGATGTACGTTTTGTCGTCAATACCCTTGCGCCGTACTTACTAACAAAATCCTTACTGCCATTGCTTGGTGCGCATGGGCGGGTGATAAACCTTTCTTCTGCTGCGCAGGCACCTGTAAACCTCGAAGCGCTGAAAGGTCATGCGGGAGAAATGGATTCAATGGACGTCTATTCGCAAAGCAAACTCGCCATCACCATGTGGTCACGGGCTATGGCAAATGCTTTGGGCTCAGATGGCCCAGCCATCATTGCGGTAAATCCCGGCTCCTTACTTGGTAGCAAGATGGTCAAAGAAGGTTTTGGCGTGTCTGGTAAAGATTTAGGTATTGGCGCAGACATTTTGGTGCGCGCTGCATTATCCGATGAGTTTGCCGATGCAACGGGTAAATATTTTGATAACGATTTAGGCCACTTAGCCAATCCACACCCCGATGCCCTGGATCCGGCAAAATGCCAACAGATTATCGATGTGATGGAAGAGGTAATAGGATAGGATGAATCAGATCCTCATTAACTTTGCCCATCGCGTCAAACAAAGGGTGCCCCAATATCAATAACTTATTTGTGTGTAAGATGAGTGAGGCATCCTTCATTTGGTTGGGCAGACGTTTGCCGTTTCTTAAACATTGTGTTGGTGTATAAAGCTGCAGCGATTAAGGACGAGCTCTCCGCTCTGAAACTCTTAGATGTTTCTTCTGGAAATGTGTTGTCTTCATGTTGTGGTTATGTTGATATATAGAAAATTATCCATTTTATCAATTAACAAAGAAAAACCTGGTGGTATTTTTTGATCTAATTGTTCAAAATTTTCCCTATAAATATTTTTTCCCTTTATTGAATAGGAGCAACTAAAAATCGCAAATTTGTCCACCTCCTCAAAGGGTTCAGTGCAAGCAGGACATACTGTTTTAAAACACTCCGTATTCATATTGAACGTCCTCATCCCTTTTTTTATCCAAACTTTTTGTTTGAAGGCTTCACATCCCTTGTTTATGCAAACTCCTTTTAAATTTAATCCTTTTGTTACAACCCTCTACTTAGGTGCATCTGAGGAGAATTGTTTTATTTTTATTTTATTAAAATCTACAAAGTCGAGATGTGGAAAACCTCCACCACGAAGCCTTAGAACGAGATATATAGTGGATTCTGTAATGCTCCCCATTAAGCGAGCGAAAAAACTATGAGTATTTTAT
>JAUHQH010000181.1 GCA_030408485.1 Candidatus Neptunichlamydia sp.
AGATGTGTATAAGAGACAGATTAAAAATAAATGAAAGCAACATTCTTTTGCTTAGTTCTTGGATTTTTCCTTCAATCTCAAGTAGAGTGCCTGTCTTTGAAAAGGCCCAATGCTTACGATATCAAAAGATTTTCAGATCCACACTTAAACTCTGTATATAAAAATTTGGGAAGAAAGGCAATTCTTCACTATGACAACCTGAACAATGCCTTTCGAATTGAAGGACTGTGTAATGAATGCAGTGCCTATTTAAGAAAAGGAAAACCCATTAAATTTTATTGCCGTCTTCCAAACTGCGCTGATGATTGTCCAAAAGGAGTATGTCATGATGGTTCAAATGAGCTTGAAAATGAAATAAAAACAATTTTGGAGCACAATAAATTGATGTTTAGACTTCATACAACACCAGCAAAAGTTCATGGATCAAATGGATCTTATATTGTCATTGGCTCACCCTATTTGTATCCTGGACGTCCATCATATGGCAAACATTCATTTGGAAACAAGCATAGACCAAATCCTCCACATAAAATAAAACAGCCCAAAATTCCTCTTAATTATGAAGTTGTTTCATTTGGAGATCATGATATGAACACAAAATATCAACAATTCAAAGCTCCAATTATTGTTAAATATCAAAAATTAAACAATAAACTGTATTTTAACTACTGCAATGATTGTTCTTCTTATTTGAGGAGTAACCCAAAACAGTTTTACTGTAGGGCGATAATGTGTGCAGATGACTGTCCTAAAACCCACTGTCCGGGAGGAGTAAGCACTGTTGAAGATTATCTTGTGAAAATCTTTAATGAAAACAAAGTGAATTTTAGAAAAAAACTTAGTCTCGGAAGCATAATGACTGTAAGAACCTCCAAAGGAACAGTAAACCTGAAACCACATTTTAAAGATGTGATCCAAAAACCTGCACCAACAATAAAAGAGCCAACTCATCCTTCTAATTCTAATCAATTTAGATATCAGATAATTTCAAGTACTCCTTTGAACAGGAACAGGTTTGCACCCCGTATTCAAAACTCCTATATTGATGTCGTAGGAAATAAAATAATTTTGTCTGGAATCTGCAATACTTGTGAACAAGAGATGAATCCAAAAGCAAAACAAATCTGTGATTATCGAGTTTCATGTTCATATGAAAATGGAATGACCCAAGCTGATATTTGGGATCAATTAAGACACAAAAACTTTAGAAAATTGAAGAGAAAGTTAGGGGGAAAAGCAATTGTTTATAGAAGGTTTGGCTTAAGAACCGTTTTAAAAAAAGTTTCCCTTCCGAAAAAGCTACCTCAGGTTTTTGAGGAGCATATTCCTCCGTTTGCCTCAGGAGGACAAGATGATGAGTTAGTTCAAGAAGAACCAACAAATGAATATGAATATGAAAGTGATCCTGATGATCAACAATATTCCAATGAGTATCCTTATACCTCTGATGATCAGGATTATGGGTATACTGATTATGAGCCAATGCATTCAGTCCATTGGTACTAAATTCTCTCAAAGTCATTGAAAAAATAATTTTTGTTATATACTTTTAATCTATTAAAGATCTTTTATCCTGAATTCTCGAAAAATTAAATATTTTTATTTTACAAGATCATTTGCCATGTGCTACAGTTGGCGCCTGAATTGTATTAAACAAAAAATTATCATGACCTCGAAACGTACACTCAATATTTTTCTTCTCGCAATGATCAATGTTGCGGCTATCTGTAGCATAAAAAACTGGTCGATCACTGCAGAATATGGTTTTGCCTCCCTTTTTTATTTCATTGTCTCTATGGCTTTTTTCTTTATCCCTGTTTCTCTTGTCTCAGCAGAATTGGCAACGGGATGGCCAGAGCGAGGAGGTGTTTACGCCTGGGTAAAAGCTGCTATGGGTCATCGTTTAGGCTTTTTAGCTGCCTGGCTCCTATGGATTGAAAATGTTGTTTGGTACCCCACCATCCTCTCATTTATTGCTGGAACGATAGCTTTCTGCTTTAACCCTACTTTAGCGCATAATACTTTTTACCTCTTCTGCATGATCCTTGGCACGTTTTGGCTAGCAACTTTGATCAACCTTTTGGGAATGAAAACATCAGGTTGGATGAGTTCTCTCGGAGTGATTGTCGGAACGATTATTCCAGGTGTTCTCATCATTGGACTAGGCCTCTTATGGATGATTAGTGGAAAACACTCTCATATTGATTTTACCTGGAACTCCTTTCTTCCAGATATTAGCAGCCCCAAACAACTCGCCCTTCTTACGGGAGTTCTCCTAGGATTTGCTGGAATGGAAATGTCTGCCGTCCATGCACGTGACGTTAAAAATCCCCAAAGAAACTATCCGCGTGCGATTCTCTTTTCTGCAGTTGTGATTGTTGTCCTTTCCCTTTTAGGAACACTAGCGGTTGCGATCGTCATTCCTCAATCAGAAATCAACCTTGTATCTGGGGGAATTGAAGCAATCTCCTTCTTCTTGAAAAGCTATAATCTAGGATGGACCGTTCCTATTATTGCTTTTATGGTTGCTTTTGGCGCTATGGGAGGCGTGAGTACTTGGGCAGCAGGTCCTAGCAAAGGTCTTCTTGCAGCAGCTCAAGATGGAGATTTTCCCCCTATTCTTCATAAAATCAATAAAAACAACATGCCTGTTGCAATGCTCATTTTCCAAGGAATTATTGTGACCATTATTTCGGCAGTCTTTCTTCTAATGTCCAATATTAATAGTTCCTTTTGGATCCTTCTTGTCTTAGCTTCACAACTCTACCTTGTCATGTACATCATGATGTTTGTTGCAGGAATTATTCTAAGATATAAAAAACCTGATGTTCCACGTGCCTACAAGATTCCTGGTGGGAATTTTGGGATGTGGCTCGTTTCTGGAATTGGAATCATCGGAGCTCTTTTTGCTGTCGTTGTAGGCTTTTTCCCTCCCGATCAAGTGGAAACTGGAAATCTTCTCTTTTTCGAGCTTTTACTATTTGCAGGAATGATCGTCTTCTGTTCAATGCCCTTTATCATTCTCCTCTTTAAAAAGCCGAGCTGGAACGAACCGATTGCCTTCGAAGATGGAGACTAGAAAGCGAAAAGTATTAAACTTTAATCTTAAGAGAATTCTTCTGATCGATCTTCCAATTTTTGCATTAGATTAGGGTAGAACTATGTCCAAAAGTAATTAATAATTATAATCTGTTTTTTTGATAAATTTACAGAAAAATCAAATTTTTCCTTTTCTAATCCCTACTTTTCTTTTGTTTTCAACAGCCCCATATTGTGAAAAACGGTATCGACATCGTCAATGCCTTCTAGAAAATCAATAAGGTCTTGGTTTGCTTCTCTTATATCAGGGTTGCACTCAACGGTTGTCTTTGGAATCATTTCTAAACTCGCTTCTTGTATGGATAAACCACTAGCTTCGAGCTTTTCTCTTACTTCATACAGAAGTTCTGGAGGCGTTACCACAATAAAGCCTTCATCTGCCACATCAAAATCATCAGCTCCTACATCCATCGCTTGCATGAAAAGAGTTTCTTCATCCCCTTGATCTTTTCCAATTTGAAGAACTCCCTTCCGATCAAAGTTAAAAGCAACAGACCCAAGAGAGGCAATCGAACCTCCTTTTTTATTCGTTGCAATCCGCATATCCGATGCTGTTCGATTTTTGTTATCGGTCATTGCATCGACAATGATTCCAACGCCACCATGACCATAAAGCTCATAGCTGAGCTCGGTAAAGTCTGCTTGATCAGCACTTACTGCTTTTTTTATGTTTCGATCAATCACATCAGAAGGAACATTCGCACCTTTGGCCTTTTGAAGAGCAAGACGAAGCTTTGTATTGGCTTTTGGATCAGGACCACCTTGCTTTACAGCTGAGATAATCTCTTTAGCAATACGAGAAAAGATGTTCCCCTTTTTTGCATCAGCTCGTTCTTTCTTATGCTTAATATTTGCCCATTTACTATGACCAGCCATTGCTTTCTATTATAACTCCATTTGCATTGAGATCTTCCCAAAATAGTTCCCATCGACATCTTTAAGGTAGTCTGGATGGCATGCATACTTTTTAAAGCCTACCCTTTCGTAAAGACGAAGGGCAGGGTTTTTATCGTAAACTTCCAGATGAAGAATCTCTATTCCAAACTTGTTTTTCGCAAGCTTCTGCACCTCTTTTATGAGAAGGGTTCCAATACCCTTTCCTCGGTACTTCTCATCGACTAGGATCACAAATAGGGATTGGTGTTTTAGTTTTTCAATCTCTTGAACATAAAGATTGGCTGCTCCCACAGGTTTTTTCTTATAGAGCACAGTGATCGAAGCTCCTTTAGCAAGGTATTGATGCCAAAGACGGACTGCATCATCAATTTCCCGTTTATCCGACATGGGAAACCCTTCAAGAACTCCTGGTTGTTGCAGCCACTGCTTATAAGACTCAAGATCTTCAGGAACTGTAGGTCGAAAAGTCACTAGAGGTTTTTTACTTATCATCTTGATCCTTACTAAAGTTGATTTGATAGAGGTGTCGAGCAAGGTACCCTGCTTTTTCTTTAACAAACTTTTCTTGTTTGAACACTTCCTCATACCCTGCTTTTTCTATAAGAGGAATCGCTGGACATTCTTCAAAAATCTCGATATTCATCCATTCAAAACGGAAATAATTTTTTCCAAGATGGTTGATATTTTTAATCAAAGATATCCCTACACCTTTTCTCGTATGATTGGGATCAACGATAAAATAAACAAGACAGTGGTGAATGACTTTCCGATAAGGCATGAGAAAAAGGGTTGCAATCCCTACGAGTTGATTTTTATAGACAGCAGTTAGACTGGCACCATAGCGATAAAAACCAATCCAATTTTTTGCCATTGCTTCAACATCTTTATCGGAAGAGACTGGGTACCACTTGCGGCATTCTCCTAGCCATTTATGTAAAAAAGGATAATCTTCTTGATTGGAATAACGAATGCTGTAATCATTTTCTTCAGTAATATTCATGTACCTTAACCAAGCTCCTTTAGGTAGGCATTTACAAACCCATCAAGCGCTCCATCCATCACCTCTTGAATATTCCTCTCTTCATACTTTGTTCGGGTATCTTTGACAAGAGTATAGGGTTGAAAAACATAGTTACGGATTTGTGATCCCCAAGCAATCTCTTTCTTCTCACCTCCCATTTTTTCGAGAGCTTCTTCACGCTCTAAAATCTCTTTTTCGTAGAGTTTTGAACGGAGCATTTTAAGACATGTTCCCTTATTCTGTAACTGACTCCGCTCTCCTTGACAAGAGACGACGATCCCTGTGGGGATATGTGTAATTCGAACAGCCGAATCAGTGGTATTGACATGTTGTCCTCCTGCTCCAGAAGCACGAAACGTATCGATACGGATTTCTTCTGGCTTAATCTCTATTTGAATGTCATCTTCAATCAAAGGAGAAATATCGACAGAAACAAAACTTGTATGGCGACGAGCATTGCTATCAAAAGGTGAGATCCGAACAAGACGGTGCACTCCTTTTTCTGCTTTACAGTATCCATAAGCAAAGGCTCCACTTATCTGAAGGGTTGCATTTTTTATGCCTGCAATTTCTCCATCAAGCTTTTCAATCACTTCAACTTTCCATCCCTGCTTAGCAGTCCATTTCTGATACATTCTAAGGAGCATCGAAGCCCAATCACAAGACTCTGTTCCTCCAGCCCCAGCATTCACATTCAAATAACAATTCTTGTTATCTAGTTCACCAGAGAGCATCTTCTTAACTTCTAAATCTTCAAGATCTTCTTCAACAACCCCAAGTTCTTTTAGAAGGTCTTGGTAGAGTGCGGGTTCCTCCTCTTCTTTAATTTCTTCAAGAAGTTCTTTGGTAGCATCAAAATGCCTTTTAATATCGCGATAAGGGTCAGTCCACCCTTTGAGAAGATTGCATTGATTAATGATTTTTTGTGCCTCTTCATTATCGGACCAAAAATCCCCCTCTTCCATTTTCTTTTCTAACTGCTGCACTTGCTCTTCTTTGACCTCTAAGTCAAAGATACCTCCACATATGGATCAGGCGGTTATCGATATCTTTAAGTTTTCCTTTAATTTCTCCGTTCATAAAACCTCCTTACGAGTGTTGAGAATAGAGTTTTCTTCCTTTTCATTGACATCCTCTCACACCTAAAAGAATAGGATTCGTGAGAAACTATCCCACGAGTTAGGTTTGTATCGCTATTTCCTATTGGTTCCTGCTTCGCCGAAGATTCGAACAAAGCTACTCCACAGGTTAATACTCGATTGTCCTCGGGCTAAAATGTTTATGGCTCCTATATCGTTAGCATTTGCTGCATGCCCACAACTCTCATATACGAATCGAGATTGGGTTTTGCGACTCTCTTTTGCTTGGTGTTTACAACAGGGATAGTGAGGAGGTACTTTGACAAGCTGACTTTCTAACTCCTCAAGCTTGTAGTCAAGAATAGAGCTAAAAATACTCCACCTTTGATCTAAAATCGCTCTGTTTAGGCCTGACTTTGCTTTGACATTCTTCCTAAAGGACTCTTCATTCTCCTTTGCAGACTTGGACATGTTTTTGACTTGCAATTCTTCAACTACAACCATGGGGTGGTTTTTACTGATCTCCATTAAGATCTTATGCAGATAGTCCCTTCTTGCTCTTGCAATGTGCTCACATAGAGGGGCGATTTTTCTTTTCTGCTTCTTCCAGTTAGTAGAAAATTTGGTTTTCTTTGTTAAGCGGCGTTGATACCGTTTTAACTTGGCCTTTAGCTTTGCAAAACTATTTAAGGGCTTAAATACTTTTCCGCTAGAAAAGGTAGTAAACTTCTTGATTCCCATGTCTATTTCTATGATAGAGTTAGAGGTATGGGAATGAATCTTTTGTTCATGTTCTGTCTGAATGGAAATATACCAATGCTTCCCTTTGATCGAGCGGCTTTTCCTGCAGACAACCCATCGAATTTTGAGAAGAAAAAGATCTCTATTTTTCTCATCGAATTTGAACCTCTGTGGGCAACATAGTATGTCAGCTGTTCCCTTTTTTTCGAACTTTGGGATTCTCTCGAGGGGTTGTTTTTTGTCGAAAGCGCCTTTAAGCGCTCTTTCAAGGTCGCGAAGCTTCTGTTGCAAAGTTTGTGAAGGAGCTTCTTTTAAAAACCCATACTCTTCTAGCTGCTTCCACAAGGCAAGGCAAAAGCTCATCTCTGAATACCATGGAAGGTTTTGCTTGTTTTCTAGGCGAGTAAGATTGAGAGCAAACACTTTGTTCCATAGAAAACGGCCAGCTCCTACATAATTTGCTAATCTAGCTTCTATGGCGGCGCTCGGTTTCAACCTAAACAACAATCGCTTGCGCAATAGCTTCTTCATGGCTATGATCATAGCAAATTTTTCATTGGCCTATCAAGAAGTAATACCTGTCTCTTATACACATCT
>JAUHQH010000182.1 GCA_030408485.1 Candidatus Neptunichlamydia sp.
TGTGTATAAGAGACAGGTATACTTGATGATGAGCCTATCTCAACTAATAATGCCATTTATCAAAATATGGAATTGGATTTGATCTTTTCGGCTAGAATTGCTTTTTCGATCTTAACTTAAGGAACATGTGGTTTGCTTCGATCTCCAAAAGCAATTTTATCATGAAAATCTCTGAGCCACTTCTTACGTTATTTTTGATAAACGCTACAACTCTTAAAAGAGTTTTGATAGAGTTTCGTTAGATAAAGATAATAAAACTATCCAATAGGAATTAGTCAGATAGGTTCTAATGAAAATTAAAGATTTAAATCTTCAAGGAGCAAAACTCATTTCTCCCCAAATTTTTCATGACAGACGAGGCTTTTTTTTAGAAAGTCATGAGGTAGCACGTTATCGAGAAAGTGGAATAGAAGTCTCTTTTGTCCAAGATAATCATTCATATTCGAAACAAGGAGTTATTCGGGGAATGCATTTCCAATCGGAGCCTGGGCAAGCAAAACTTGTTCGAGTGACTTCGGGGAAAATTTATGATGTGATTGTTGACATTCGCCCAGATTCTTCGACTTTTGGGAAATGGGAAGGAATTTATTTAGACGAGGAAAAGCATGAACAGCTTTTTATCCCTATAGGGTTTGCCCATGGTTTTTGTGTGGTGAGTCCTGAAGCACATGTTCTTTATAAAACAAGCGCTCCTTATAATAACGAAACTGAAAAAGGGTTTCGATTTGATGATCCTGAAATAGGAATAGAGTGGCCTACAAAAGGCTCTATTGTTTCAGAAAGAGATCAAACGAGTCCCTACTTTTACGAACTGAGGTGGTCATGAGAATTTGGATAATTGGAAAACAAGGGATGCTTTCTCAAGCCATGCAACGGAAATGTATGGAAAAAGGAATTGACTTTGTTGCCAGTACACGAGAAGAGCTCGATTTGGAAAATAAAGAAGCGGTAAAAGCACAATTTGAAACATTGATGTTTACCCATGTCATTAATTGTGCGGGGTACACCGCTGTCGATCAAGCAGAAGATGACAAAGAAAAGGCGCATGCTTTGAATGCAGAAGCAGTAGCGCTTTTAGCAAAACTTTCCAAAGAAAGGGGAAATAGACTCATCCATTTCTCAACCGATTATGTTTTTGATGGTGAGAAAGAGTCTTATGGTGAAGGCGATGAGATGTCCCCCTTATCAGAATATGGCAAAAGTAAGGAGATGGGAGAACGCTTTTTAATGGAGCACTATCCTAAAGCACTTCTGGTCCGTACTTCTTGGCTTTTTGGAAAAGAAGGAAACGACTTTGTGAAAAAGATGATTGAGCTCATGGAAGAAAAAGAAAGTATTTCTGTTGTCAGTGATCAACGAGGGCGTCCGACTTATGCCGATGATTTAGCAGAAGCTGTCCTTTCGATTCTTGATGAATCTGGAATCTATCACTTTGCAAATGAGGGAGAGACAACATGGTATGGCTTTGCTGAAAGCATTCAAAAAAAACTCAAAGAAAAAAAAGATCTCCGTTGTCAAAAAGTTGAGCCGATTTCAAGTGAAGAGCTTGGAGTCAAAGCAAAACGTCCAGCATCTTCTGTATTACGAGCAGAAAAATTTTCCCCTCCACACTGGGAAGTGGGATTAGAAGAGGTTTTAAATCATGCACTTGAATCTAGATAATGCCCATATCCTTGTGACAGGTGGAGCAGGATTTATGGGTTCTGCTTTTATTCGCTTTGTTTTAAAACAAGATTCCTTTGAAGGACATCTTTCAAATCTGGATCTTCTCACCTATGCGGGACATCTTGAAAATCTCGAGTCGATCCAAAGAGATGAAAGATATACATTTTTCCATGGAGATATTCGTGATGAAATGCTTCTTGAAAAGATCCAAAGAGAAAAACCCATTACCGCGATTGTTCACTTTGCTGCTGAAACCCATGTTGATCGGAGTATCACTGATCCCGATGCTTTTATTCAGACGAATATTATTGGAACTTACAGATTACTAGAGTTTGTGAGGAAACATCCCGAGATCCATTTTCATCATATCTCGACAGATGAAGTTTATGGAACCCTTGGAAAGGAAGGAACGTTTACTGAAGAATCCTCTTACCGTCCTAATTCTCCCTATTCCGCATCAAAAGCTAGTAGCGATCATCTAGTCCGTTCTTATGGAGTGACCTATAAACTTTCAACAACCCTTTCTCATGCAAGCAATAACTATGGTCCTGGCCAGTACCCTGAAAAATTTATCCCTCTAATGCTCCAGAGGATTTTAGAGAAAAAAGAGCTTCCTATCTATGGATCAGGGGAGAATATTCGGGAATGGCTTTTTGTTGAGGATCATGCACGTGCCGTTTGGACAATTTTGCAGCACGGAAAAAAAGGAGAAGTGTATAACATAGGGGGAGGGAGCGCAATGAAAAATATCGATCTTTTACATCTCTTTTTTGAAGTGATGGAAGAGGTCACAGGTGAAAAGGTCGATGAAGGACTCATCACTTATGTTGCTGATCGTCCAGGACATGACTTCCGTTATGCGATGAATGGAGAGAAAGTGGAGCAACTTGGATATCGCCCTATTTGGCATCTAAAGGGAGGGATAAGAGAAACCATTAGATCGATGAAAAAGGTGTGCGTGTGAAAACCATCTGTATCATTCCAGCAAGACTCGCATCGAGTCGTTTTCCTAAAAAAGTTTTAGCCATGCTTGGAGAAAAACCCATGCTTCAATGGGTTTGGGAAGCAGCGATTTCTGCAGAGATATTTGATGAAGTTGCCTTTGCAATCGATGACCATGAAACAGCACGCCTCATTGAGACCTTTGAAGGAAAATGCCATATGACTTCTCCTGAATGTCTTTCTGGAACTGATCGTTTGATTGAGCTTCAAGAAAAGGGAGTAGTATCAGGGGGTATTTGGGTGAACTGGCAGGGAGATGAACCGTTTATTCATAAAGAGATGATCGCAAACCTCCTTCAATCGATTGATCAGGACTTTGATATTTGGTCCTTAAGAAAAGAGATTGAAGATAAAGTGGAAATTGAAGATCCAAATACCGTTAAAGTTGTAACAGATCATGAAGACCGTGCCCTTTATTTTTCGCGGGCACCTATTCCTTATGATCGGGATGGGCTAGAGGATATTACCTACTATAAACATATCGGCATCTATGCTTATACAAATGATGCTCTCAAAAAAATTAGCATGTTTACCCCTTCTCGATTAGAACTATCTGAAGGGCTAGAGCAACTCCGTTTTCTAGAGAATGGACTAGGAATTCAGGTGCATGAAACCGCTCATGAAACGCTTGGAATCGACGTTCCAGAAGACTTAGCACACGCGTTGGATCGGATTTCTTCTCCTGTCTCTTATACACATCT
>JAUHQH010000183.1 GCA_030408485.1 Candidatus Neptunichlamydia sp.
GAGATGTGTATAAGAGACAGGAAATCGTTGTGTATATGCTATAACCTCATTTTTATCAAAAGAGATTATTGCATATCTTAGCGGGTTACTTCATTCAGAACATAAGATGAAAAGTTTCACTTGAAGGAATAGTCAATAAACCTTTTAATAGGCTCTTCAAACAGGAGTGAGACATGGTAAAGAGAATAGCAGTAACTGGTGGTGGCGGGCAGATTGCTTATAGCCTTCTTTTTAGAATTGCAAGTGGTGAATTGTTTGGAAAAAATGAGCCGATTGCTCTTCATATCTTAGAAGTTCCTCAAGGGTTGGAGGGACTTAAAGGAGTCGTCATGGAACTCGAGGATTGTAGCTTTTCCCATCTGAAAGAGATTAAGATTGGTAGTGATCCAGAAGAAGTTTTTGGTGATGTTGATGTTGCCATTCTTGTAGGGGCCAAACCGCGCAGTCCTGGAATGGAGCGAAAAGATCTTCTTACTGAGAATGGAGAGATTTTTGTAGGTCAAGGTAAAGCTCTGAATAATGCGGCTTCAAAAGATGTGATGATCTTTGTCGTAGGGAATCCCTGTAATACGAACTGCCTGATTGCTATGCATAATGCTCCGAATATTCCTAGAGAGAACTTTCATGCTATGACATACCTCGATCAAAACAGAGCGCAACATCAACTAGCGAAGAAAGTTGGTGTTGATGTTGATGCTATTGAAAATGTTATTATTTGGGGCAATCATTCAGCAACCCAGGTTCCCGATTTTGTGAATGCAACGATTGATGGGAAGAAGGCTACTGATGTGATTGCAGATCGGAATTGGCTTGAAAGAGAGTTTTTTGAAATGATACAAAAGAGAGGAGCTGCAGTTATTGCAGCTCGAAGAAAGTCTTCTGCGGCTTCTGCAGCCAACGCCATTTTAGATGGAATTCATGCTCTACATAATGAAGGACCGACGTTTTCTTCCTGTATCTGTTCTGATGGGAACCCTTACGGGATCAGTGGAGGACTTATTTTTTCTTTCCCATGCAAAATGACTCAACCTGGTGAGGTTGAAATCGTTCAAGGGTTTGAAATCAACCCCTTCTTAAAACAAAAACTTGCAACAACAGAAAAAGAATTGTTAGAAGAAAGAGATGCAGTTGCACATTTATTAAAATAGGGATAGGTGATGAGCGAAGTTCTTTTTGAGATTACTAAAGATCAACTTGAGACAGGGATGAGAGGTTTTCCTGTCGGTTATTGCATAACCTCTTTTGTCGATCCCATTAAAGGGCTTTTCTATCGAGGACGTCCGATTTCAGAACTTTATAAGTGGGAACCTGAGAGAGTTTTATATCTCTTAATGCATGGAAAAGAAGGAGGCTCTCAAGAAATTGCAACTTTTAGTGCTGAGCTCAAAAAACGGGGAAACTGCTCAAGTGCAGTCACTAAACATATTGAATCTCTTCCTCGACAAGGACATCCGATGAAGCTTTTCAATGCAGCTCTTTTGATTCTAGGGATGCTTGAAGGGCAGGAAGATTACCATGAAGACTGCATGAATCTAATTGCAAAACTTCCTCACTTAGTTGCAATTGTCATTAATTATCATGCTGGCTGGGGAGAAACCCCTCAACCGGATCCAGAACTTGGGTATATGGAGAATTTTGCTTACATGATTCAAGCTCCTGATACTGACCCTAAACAGCTCGGAGAGGTATTCAGCCTCTTTAATATCCTTCATTATGATCATGGAGGAGGAAACCTTTCTACCTTTGTTGGCAAAGCAATTGCTTCAGGATTGGAAGGGATATATGGATCGATTTGTGGAGCAATGTGTGCTTTAGCAGGACCTAGACATGGGCGAGCTAATCAGGATTGTCTGACTTTTATCCGGGGTATCCTAGATAAACTCGGAGATAATGCTTCAGAAAGCAATGTCGAAGCTCTATTAAGAGAAAGAATTGATAATAAAGAACTGGTATTTGGTTTTGGGCATGCAGTTCTTAGAGCAGAAGATGCACGAGCCACTATTTTCTATGATTATGCTGAAGAACACTTTAAAGATCACCCTCTTGTCAAAATAGCGAGGCATCTTCGAACAGTTGGACCTAAGATCTTAAAAGAGAACCCTAAAATCTCAAATCCCTACCCTAATATCGATGCGATGTCAGGAACTATTCTTGCAGCTGCAGGGTTTCATTATCCTGAGTACTATACAGTCCTTTTCGGCTTAGCGCGTTCAGTAGGGATTTCCATTCAGACCGTCTACGAACGACTTGAGGCTCGTGATGGAAAAGGGACTCCTATTGTGCGTCCCAAATACCTCTATAAAGGAGTTTAATGCTAACGGGTTGTTAGAGCGGTGAATCAGCTCCTTTAGAAAACGTGGCTCCCCAGATACCAGAAAGGATATGATAGCAAAATGATTCGTTTAGAAATTCTGAAACGAGATTACTACCCTTTTATCCCTTACACAGGGAATAAAGAGGAGTCGATAAATGGGTAACACGCATGCGATGGAAAGTTGAAAACTGTATCAGTTGATTAAAACGTTCTTATCGTCATATTGCAACTCGGTGGGAACGCTTAACCGCTATTTATGAGGTATTTGTGTTATTGGGTATCTCTTTATTTTGGGCTAGAAGATTAGTGGGATAGTCTCATAGATTTTAGAATTAAATTCCGTGATTTGCTGATGTTCTTCCATAGTCATAGTCATTAAAATTATCAACTAGGAATCTATCCGCTAGTTTAGAGAATCTGTTCATTCGTTGCGGCATAATTCCTCTTTCGCTATCCTTTAATTTTTTTTAGTCAGAAAACGTCTGGAGCCTCAAAATGATGAAACGAATAGGAATGTTACTCGCACTTTTTACCCTTTTAGGATGTAGCTCTAAGGGAAATTATGAACACGCTACACGTTTTCATGATGATGGGAGAGCAAAACCCATTGTTGCTTTTGTTCCCGTCTTTGATCGCTCAGAAAGTAAGCTAGGTTGGAGTCTATCTGAAGAGTTTACGGATAGTTTAAAAAATCGCCTGATAAAGCGGAATAATTTTTGCGTGAGCACTCCAAGCGACATTAATGCGGCTATTGCAGATTTATCAGCTGAGAATAATCCCTTTGCAGCAGACGTCTCTTGGATTAAAGAGGTCTTTGAAAATCATGAATATGCTGTTTTTACTGAACTTGTAGAGCATGATATCCATCCAAAGGAACTAAAAGGGAACTTTCTAGATAAAATCACCCCTTCTTCTGAACTCGCTATGACAATGCGTATTCGAGTTTTTGATTTAAGAGGAACAAATCCAGAAGTCATCCTCCAAGAGTTTGTCCACCAAAATCATATTGTCCCCAAGCCTGCAAACATTAATGACCTCAACCCCGAGCGTTGGAAGAAAATCAGCTATAGTGTTTCTCCAATGGGACTGGCACATGCTCAATTATCAAAAGAGGTGGTTAAAAGAATCGAAGATTATATCCTCTTGTCGAAGAGCAAGTAGTGGATTATCTATACACAGGGCTCCTTTTCTTCTTAGGCATAGGGGTCTTTTTTTATACATCGCTTATCGTCTATCTTTTTTCAAACTGAACGACCGGCCTCGCCTACAAGTTGCGTCTATCTGATTTTCTGATGTAATGGCAATCCTATTGATCAAACCTATTCGGATATCTACGCTCGTATGTTGTTTATAGCCATACCAATATTTGTTTTTTCATTTACATCCAATCCGTGCCTGCTGATCGTGTGCGACTTATAGGAAGAGTTTCATTATTGAGTTTTTCATATTTTTCCTGAATCGCTTGTGATCTCTTTCTTCCCATAGATTAACGCGAGAGGGCTTAAGAAACTTACAGCAAGCCTCTTTTTTTGCGTAAGGTGAGTTTATTAACTTAGGGTCTTGGGGCTAGCAAATCCCTGATTTCTTCATAATTTTTAGAGCTTTTTCCTCTAATGCCTCGCGTCCTATAATTGAACCTAGATTCACATTCCTTCAAGTGAAGGAAAAACGTGTCGTCGGTTAGGTCATTAAATTTAGCAAGCCTTAACTTTTTGAAAAACTCCAAAAAGACTCTATCCCATTTACGTGAGATTTTCCTCGAGCACATTCATTTTTCAAGTG
>JAUHQH010000184.1 GCA_030408485.1 Candidatus Neptunichlamydia sp.
AGATGTGTATAAGAGACAGTAGTTACCTAAATTGAGACTAGCTTAGATAATCTTTCCGTCAGAATCGCCACCATTAATGATCCCTACCTCAAAAAGATCTAGCACGGATTCGTTGTGATCGAATTAGAACTGGATCGGATCTCTTTAGTGGATTGAACTTTGAAAATTGCTTGGCGAGAAAGAGCTAAGAGCTCTTTTCCTCTTAACTTTAGGAATGAGCTTCATTAGATAGATTCTACTTTTTGGATAGCTTCTGTTTGAGAAAGATTCCAACTGTAAGTGCTATAGGGTGTTGAAAACCATACAGCCAGAATTTCTTTCAGAAGTTCTGGCGTCGTGAGTCTTAAACTTAAGACTAAAACATTGGCATGATTCCAAGTCCGCGCACCTTTTGCAGTTTCTCCCTATACATAGCACGGCGCGTATTCCTGAACATTTATTAGCAATCAATATGCATCCCTCGTTCCTATCCAACAAAGAGCAATGCCTTTCATTAACTTTTCCAGTTCGTAGAGCTTTCATCGATTTTAAAGTGATTGTGGTCCAATCTTGTGGTTTATCATCTTTTTGAGGACCAAAATCAATAACGTCATGTCTTCTTTTTTTCACTTCTTTTAGAAGGGTTTCTACGA
This sequence comes from Candidatus Neptunichlamydia sp., assembly GCA_030408485.1. Lineage (GTDB taxonomy): Bacteria > Chlamydiota > Chlamydiia > Chlamydiales > Simkaniaceae > Neptunichlamydia. The sequence goes on from JAUHQH010000184.1 coordinate 633, forward strand.
TGGGATAGTATTCATCTGTGTTAATAGCAATCTTCATAACTTCTTTATAATTCAACAGATCTAAAATAAATATTGTAGACATGTCTAGGGTTTTATTATAAACGTAAAAAATGTTTATTTCTATTAGAGGACAAATAACGAGATGAAAAAGACTTTCGTAACGATCTTAATTATTCTCCTTGTTCTTGGTGCAGGGGCATTATTGGCGCTTTATATTTCTACACATAATATTGCGATGTTAGAACCTAAAGGGCTGATTTCTGATCGAGAGCGTGATTTAATTGTAACATGTTCATTACTGATGCTCATTGTTGTGATTCCTGTTTTGATTTTGACCTTTGTCTTTGCATGGAAATACCGTGAGAAAAATGAAAAATCAAAGCACACTCCTAATTGGGAGCATAATTACATAGCGGAAATGTGTTGGTGGGGTGTTCCTTTTGTCATTATTGTGATCTTAGCTGTGATTACTTGGAAAACAAGTCATGAACTGAATCCTTTTAAACCCATTGTTACCGATAAGAAACCAGTAGAAATACAAGCAGTGGCACTAAATTGGAAGTGGCTCTTTATTTATCCTGAGCAAGGTATAGCAACAATTAACCTAGTACAATTTCCTGAAAAAACTCCCATTAACTTTGAAATTACAGCTGATGCGCCGATGAATTCCTTTTGGATTCCTCAACTTGGAGGTCAAATTTATGCCATGCCTGCTATGCGCTCAAAACTCTATCTTTTAGCGAATGAGCAGGGAAGTTATAGCGGTAGATCTTCAAACATTAGTGGAAAAGGTTTTGCTGGAATGGTTTTTACGGCAAAGGCTACTTCTGATGAGGAGTTCAATGAATGGGTGGAATCAGTAAGAGGGTTTGGAAAGAGCCTAACGATGGAGCAATATAGTGAATTGGTCGAGCCGAGTGAATACGATCCAGTATCCTACTATACTCTCCCAGATAAAGATCTTTTTAATAAGATTATTATGAAATATATGACCACAAATCAAAGATCAGGAAGTAAGATATGTTATTAGGAAGGCTGACTGAAGAAGCCTTAAAGCATGATTGGATTGAGTATGCTGCAGGCGTTTCAATGTTTTTAGGAGCTTTTGCTCTTATCGGTTTGATCACTTACAAGAAAAAATGGACTTGGCTTTGGAAAGAATGGTTCACCTCGGTTGATCATAAGAAGATTGGGATCATGTATATTTTCTTCTCAGCCATTCAGCTTGCAAAAGGGCTCATTGATGCACTCATGATGCGTGCACAACAAGCTTTTGCTGTAGGGGATTCAATGGGCTATTTAGGAGCTGAACATTTTCAGCAGATCTTTACTGCCCATGGTGTAACGATGATCTTCTTTGTGGGGATGGGACTTGTTTTCGGAATCATCAATCTTGTCATGCCCATGCAAATTGGAGCACGGGATGTTGCTTACCCCTTTCTTAATAACTTAAGCTTTTGGCTTTTTGCTGCTGGGGGGATGTATATCTTTGTTTCACTAGTCATCGGGGTTTTTGCTGGAACTGGGTGGACAGCTTATCCTCCTCTTTCAGGTTTGAAGTATAATCCTGGAGTGGGAGTTGATTATTGGCTTTGGAGTATTCAAATATCGGGGGTCGGAAGTCTCCTCACAGGAATCAATTTCTTGGTGACGATTTTAAAGATGCGTTGTCCAGGAATGACACTTAGAAGAATGCCTGTTTTTGTATGGGCAGTCTTAGCAACAGTGGTTCTTGTGATCATGGCTTTCCCTATTTTGACAGCAACCATTGGAATGCTAACAACTGATCGCCTTTTAGATACAAAGATCTTCACGGCAGATTTTGGGGGAAATCCCATGATGTATATTAACCTCATTTGGGCTTGGGGACATCCTGAAGTTTATATTCTGATCCTTCCATGCTTTGGGATTTTTTCTGAAGTGGTTCCTGTGTTCTCGCAAAAGAAGCTTTTTGGTTACACTTCTATGGTTTGGGCAATTGTCGCAATTACATTCCTCTCTTTTATTGTTTGGCTCCATCACTTCTTTACAATGGGAGCAGGTGCTAACGTGAATGCCTTCTTTGGGATCATGACCATGGTTATTGCTGTTCCAACAGGAGTGAAAGTTTTTAACTGGCTCTTCACGATGTATCGGGGAAAAGTCAAATTCACAACACCGATGTTATGGTTCTTAGGATTTATCGTATTCTTTGTCACTGGGGGAATGACTGGTGTAATGATGGCAATTCCAGGAATCGATTTCCAAGTTCATAATAGCCTCTTCCTCATTGCACACTTTCACTCAGTGATTATTGGGGGCGTTGTTTTTGGATTCTTTGCGGGTTATACCTATTGGTTTCCAAAATTTACTGGATTTAGGTTGAACGAGCGCTATGGAAGGTATGCTTTTTGGTGTTGGCTTATTGGATTCTTCATTGCGTTCTTTCCACTCTATCTTGTTGGATTTATGGGGGGAACAAGAAGAATGAACCATTATCCTGCAGAAATAGGGTGGCAACCGATGTTTATTGTTGCCGCAATTGGAGCTGTGATCATCTTTATTGGTGTTTGTTTCCAGTTCCTTCAACTTTATGTCAGCATTAAAAATCGTGAAAAATATCGTGATACAACAGGCGACCCATGGAATGGAGCAACATTAGAATGGACAACAGCCTCTCCACCACCTTTTTACAACTATGCGATTATCCCTGAAGTTCATGAAAGAGATCCTTTCTGGGCAATGAAGCAAAGAGGCGAAAAACCTGGGCAACGGGATTATTATAAAGAGATTCACATGCCTAGTAACACAGCTGCAGGCTTTAATATTGGGATGTTGAGCTTTGTTTTAGGGTTTGCTCTTGTTTGGCATATTTTCTGGCTTGCTGCTCTCATAAGTGTTGGAATTCTGATAGCCATTGTTTACCGTCTCTATGAGAAAAATACTGACTACTATGTCACTGTTAAGCAGATTAAAGAAATAGAAATGAAGAGAGGATCTGTATGAGTCATACTCATGAAGCTTATCCCGATGCACAACATGATGATTATTCCAAGACAACCTTTGGCTTCTGGATTTATCTCTTAACCGATTTTATGTTTTTAGCGACGATTTTTGCATCGTATATTGTTTTGTGCAAAAACACTTTTGGTGGTTTGACACCCCAGGATATTTTTTCCCTTCCTTATGCAACGACTCAAACTCTCGTGATGCTCTGTGCTGCTTTTACTTCAGGAGTTGCTGGAGCCTACCTTCATAGGAAAAGCAAAGGAGGAACTCTTTTCTTCTTTTTTCTTACATTTCTGATCGGTCTTGTTTTTCTCTGGATGATGGGTCATGAATTTTCTCATGTTTTTGCTGCAGGGTATAGCTGGAAGTCGACTGCCTTTTTATCGATGTATTTTACCTTGATTGGAATGATCGGTCTTCATGTGATCATTGGCCTTCTTTGGATGATCATTTTGATTATACCCGTTTTTAAACAGGGGATTACAAGAGTTAGTTTAAAAAGACTCACCTGTCTGAGAATGTTCTGGCAGTTTATTAACTTTGTTTGGGTCTTAATTTTTACCTTTGTATATGTACTAGGAGTGATATGATAGACACAACACATCATGGCTGGAATGCCAGCATTAAGCCTTTAATTTTAGGCTTTATTTTTTCGATAATCTGCACCTTGGCTATTTATCGTGTCGCCGCTTACATGCATCTTAGACATGATTGGCTTATGACTACAGTCGTTGGAGTAGGATGTATTCAAGTGATATTGCAGCTCATCTTTTTCTTTCACATTGGTTTGGAATCCAAGCCAAGATGGAGCCTTCTTCTGTTAGTCTTCACAGTAGTACTTATCCTGGTGGTTGTGTTAGGAACACTTTGGATCATGTACAACCTGAACTATAACCTCATGCCAGAGATGAGCACTCATGGCTATTGATTGCAGTAACATTCGGGGCAATTGTGTGGGCAAGGACACTCCGTGTGAGTGCATTTACAATTTGGACCACCTTTGCCTTTATTTGAGAGAGGTGGTTCCTCCTTGGAACAGGCAACAAAAAGAAAAACTAAAGATAAAAATAAGAACTTTTTCATGAGTAAATCTTGGGTTAAAGGTCTTTTTTCTCACATTAGGAAAAAATGGAAAAAATAGCAAAATTTAATCTTACCAATCACCTTAAAAACTTTCTTGTGGTTATAAAACCTGGGATTATTATAGGAAATGTTCTAACAGCCGTTGGAGGGTTTACCTTAGCTGCAAAAGGAGTTTTTGACTCTTGGCTTTTTATCGCGATGCTTGAAGGTCTATCTTTTATCATTGCTTCGGCTTGTGTTTTTAACAATGTAATCGATCGCGAATTAGATAAAAAGATGACGCGAACACAAAACCGTCCTCTTCCGAAAGGTGCGATTTCCCCAAAAGTTGCCCTTATTTTTGCTTTTCTATTGGGGATAATGGGTGTTCTTATCTTGGGTCTTTATACGAACCTCTTGACGTTGATCATAGCTCTTACAGGTCTTGTGATTTATGTCTTTATCTATAGCTTTTCAAAGTACAAGACAAGTTACGGGACACTCATTGGAAGTATTGCAGGCGCAGTTCCTCCTGTCGTAGGCTACACTGCTGTTTCTCAGCGAGTTGATCTGGCAGCTATTATCCTATTTGTGATGATCGCTCTTTGGCAAATGCCTCATTTTTATGCAATCGCGATCTTTAGATTGGAGGATTATCAAAAAGGATCGATTCCAGTTCTTCCTCTCAAGCGAGGAATTCTCGCAACAAAGATTCAAATGGTCTTTTATTGCTTAGCATTTATGATGGTCTCCACTCTTTTAGCTTTCTTTGATTATGCAGCAGGTCCACTTTACTTTGTCGTCATGAGCTTATTTGGCCTTGCTTGGTTAATCCTTTCAATTCAAGGGCTCACCTGTAAAAGTGACCAAGAGTGGGCGCGGAAGATGTTTTTCTTTTCTCTTGTGATTGTCATCGCTCTCTGTACTCTTATTTCATTTAATGGGTAAAAGAACTTTAGAATAGGGTTTAACCACACCTTTTTCATTTTATAGTATGAAGCCTGCCCGCAAGCAAGCTGGCGAGGTATCCTTACAAGGTTTAGTTTTAACATAACATTGATTATCAGACGTTATA
>JAUHQH010000185.1 GCA_030408485.1 Candidatus Neptunichlamydia sp.
TTTTTTGATGTATTTCTTTCTTCTTATCATGGATCGATATACGATATTTCCTTCGAAAGGTTTTTTGAAAAAAATACACTTTGCATTTGTACATATAAATTGGTTATTATCTATTTCCATAGCCTTAGAAGGGCCTCTCCTCTTAACTTTTTGCAAAATCAATAAGCATTGCTCTTCTACATCTTTATTTTCAAATTGATTCTATTCAATCTAAGAAATCCACAACCCCTGTTTGGAGGTTGTAGTAGGCCCCATGAACGACAAGAGATTCTGCACGCACTCTCTTACCTATCGTTTTGACATTCATAAGTAACGAGCGCATGTTCATTGCATTAAGCTCAACTGACTTTTTCAATAGATCTGCTGCTTTCATATCCTTAGCTTTCTTTACTGATGGTTGAATCAAGTGTGCAATTGCTGGAATGTCTTGGTAATGATTCTGAACAACAGCGTCCACTGCTCCACAACTTTCATGCCCGATAACAACGATGATCGAGGGATTCAAGTGATCAACAGCATAAATGACACTCTCGAGCTCTGTAACGCTCACAATATTTCCTGCAACACGAATAACAAAAAAATCTCCTAACCCCTCATCAAAGATAATTTCTGGAACAACTCTTGAATCAGAGCATGTAACAATGACTGCATAAGGAGATTGCCCTTCCCTTAAAGAAAATCTTCTTTCTTGTGTTCTGTCTGGATGAAGCAGCTTTCCTGTTGCAAAGCGATGATTTCCTTGCTTGAGTCTTTTAAAGGCTTCATCAGGTGTTTCTACTACTTGCAAAAGTGTCATACTAAATATTAAAATGAAAAGCTTATTCACAATATCATTCATGATTTTCTTATTTTCTGTATAGCACTTTGATCGTTTGTATGATAGATTTGGGCGAATGAAAGGGGAAATTATGAAAAAAGCTAGGAGTGTTCAGTTGAAGATAGATAGAAATGTATTCTAATACTCGGCAAAGATTTGAGGAATTGTTAAGGCGCGCCATATTTTGATCGAGTTATAAACCACTTTAGTACCCCTTGTCATCCGACCTAAATGGCGACCCGCGTATCGTTCCCTCTTTCCCAACAATGCGCTCCTTCTTTGGTAATACTTTGGCAAAAATCTTCCAATTGTCAGTATAAAATATAGAGCCATTCAGATTCTTGTACTTTGTGATAGAGTCGTTTATTTAAACGTTGCAACATTGCGATCGCCGACAGCCCAGGCAATAGTTCTCCTTATGCAACGGTCCACCCCTTTTTGATGATCCATTTTTGTTTTTTTTGACCTAATGAAGTGGCGCATCTCATCAAGCTCTACCTCTTTAACATTCTGATCCCCATCAATAAAATTCAAATCGGAGCATTTGCATTTGTAACGCTGTTTACCCCGAACCTTTCCATTTTTAGTAGTATGACTCCTCTTAACGCCTCTTGCAGTTAAATCATGCGGATAACGGAAAAGAGTTTCCTTATCATCAGGAAGTCAACCATTGCCTTGAGATAAGTTTTGCTCAACCTTATCGCTCTTGGGAAAGGGGACTTAATGAGCATATTCCAGTAACAAAATATGTGCCCTTCTTATGACCCTTGCTCCTGATTTCCTCTTTTTTATAATAGTTTCAAGATGAGTGATTTACTTCTGAGAAATCTTAAGCAAGATATTTCTTTTTACCAGAAAAGAAACCATTCAACATCAAACTCCTAAAGAAGGAATGCTTTTTTTAGAAATCGAGCGTTTGTAGGTCGACTTCAATTGCAAACAATATCGCCAATGTCTCAAGCAGTAAGGAGTTTAGATCATGAATGCTCACATTCAAAAATAGGGAGAAAGAGAGATTTCTTTTAAAAAGTATTCTGTTCGCAGCAGTCCCATAATGAGTTTGCTAGAGAAATTGTCGAGATGAATGTTAAAAAAGAGTATCTCTTAGATAAGGATGTTGAAGTTTTATGGGTTATTGTATCTCGGATGAAAAGAAAAGAGATTTCTGCTGAGCAGGCAGCTTAAAGAGCGAAGATATACCTTTTCAAGGTAATTAGATAAGATAGGATTCCTACTAGTTTTATACTCAGAGATCGGTTACAGTAGCCTATTGAATAATTTATCTTAAATACGCGAAGAATATGAGAAGAGAATAATTGAGGGTCCTTATGTCTTTTTTAAGTCGTTATCTAGAAAAAATTCCTGAAGAAGAAAGAAGTTCTGCAGCCATCGCGTACCTTGCATCTTTTGACCATATTGGAAAAGAAAACCCTGAGGTTGTAACAGCTATTGTTAAAGAGCTTAAAGATCAACGAAGTTATTTAAAACTCATTGCTTCAGAAAATTATTCCTCATTAGCCTCGCAGTTGACGATGGGAAATCTTTTAACAGATAAATATAGTGAAGGATATCCTTACCATCGTTTTTATGCAGGATGTGAGAATGTCGATACTGTTGAGGCCTTAGCTGTTGAAGAACTCAAAAAACTCTACGGTGCGGAGCATACTTATGTTCAACCCCATTCGGGAGCAGATGCAAATCTCGTGGCGTTTTGGGCGATCTTAGTACAGCGGATTCAAAATAAAGAAGTTGAAAAGTTAGGAAAGAAAAGTCTCGACGAGTTAAGCCCCGAAGAATTCGAGCGTGTGCGAGAACTCATGCTGAAGCAAAAGATGATGGGAATGGCGCTCGATGCTGGAGGGCATTTGACACATGGGTTTAGACATAATGTTTCAGCAAAGATGATGCAAATTGCATCTTACGGTGTTGATCCAGAAAGTGAATTGGTGGACTATAAAGCGATAGAAGAAAAGGCTATCCGGGAAAATCCAACGATTTTAGTTGCGGGATATTCTGCCTATCCTCGTCTTGTAAACTTTGCAAAAATGAAAGAGATTGCTGATAAATGTGGTGCGGTTTTCCTTGTTGATATGGCCCATTTTTCAGGCCTTGTTGCTGGAAAGGCTTTGACGGGAGAGTATGATCCAATTCCGTATGCTGATATCGTCACCTCAACAACCCATAAAACACTGCGTGGTCCTCGTGGTGGAATAATTCTTTGCAAAGAGGAGTGGCGTGAAGTCATTGATAAGGGCTGCCCTCTTGTCTTAGGAGGACCTCTTCCTCACGTCATGGCGGCAAAAGCGGTTGCTTTTAGAGAAGCTCAGCAAAAGAGTTTCCAAGATTATGCGAAACAGGTGATTGTCAATGCTCAGGCGATGGCTGAAAGACTGGTGTCAAGAGATACCAAGCTTTTTACCGGAGGAACTGATAATCATTTACTTGTGATGGATGTGATGAGTAGCTTTGGACTCACGGGGCGTCAGGGAGAAACTGCAATGCGTGAAGCGTTCATGACAGTCAATCGCAACGTTATTCCAAATGATGTTAATGGAGCATGGTATACTTCTGGTATCAGAATTGGAACACCAGCTTTAACTTCCCGTGGGCTTAAAGAAAATGAGATGAGGCAGATTGCCGATTTAATGGTTGATCTGTTAAAAGCATCTAAAGCAAAGACTGTAGAGCGGACAGGGAAATCAGGTAGAGCTAAAGTAAGGATTGATGCCCAGGTTCTGGAAAAGGTCAAAAAAGAAGTGACAGAGCTTCTTAGAAACTTTCCACTTTATCCCGAGTTAGCAACGCTCGATCAAATGCCGAAATTTATTGGAATTTAG
>JAUHQH010000186.1 GCA_030408485.1 Candidatus Neptunichlamydia sp.
GTCGGCAGCGTCAGATGTGTATAAGAGACAGTTATAAACACATGCTGTGGAGGGAAAAATATGGTAGAACCAACTGATAGCATTTCAGCTTCTACTTCTACAAGTTCACAATATTATGAAGTATATCAAAATCTTCTCTCTAGTCGTTATGAAGGTTCTGATTTTGGCCAAACATCTACTATGTATCAGCTTGAAATGGCGAGTGCTATGCAAAGTGTGATGGACCTGACAAACGAGGTCCAAAAGCAAGATAAACAAAACGCTGAAGAAGCAGGGGAACCTAATTCTACAGTTATTTCATTTTAAGGCAGCTAACAGCTGCGAGTGATCAAGCTTTCGCTTTGTGCGAAGGCTTTTTTTTGACTTTTGAACCTTCCAGAGTTAGTGTAGAGTTAAAGAGACTGTTGAAAGCCGAAAGATTTTTCGGATAAATTAAGGTTTTCGGTGAAAAGATAATTTATTAGACGATGATCTTCCAACTTTCAACAGTCTCTTAAAAGAGGAGGAAAAATCATGAGTGGCGTATCAGGCGTTGGTGGTTCAGGGCATATTCCGCAGCAACCCCCAAAGCAACCAGAAACAGATCTTAATCAGACAGATGCAATCAATCTATTTAATGACTTTACCCAAGTGCTTGCCTCTTTAGCAAGTGAAGCTAAGTTAGGAGGAAAAGGTCATGGCTAGTGGTATCCCAGGTCCAGACGGGAGCGACCCAACTCAAGCAGGGAACCAGCCCAAGCAAATCCAAACAGGAATGACTAAGATATATACCGCTAAAAAGGCTCCTGGATTCGCTCAAATGCTTGAGCACTGGTTCCCAGGGCAAGTCACTCCACAAATGGTGACAGCTTTTGAACAAGGAGTAATGCAAATGATCTCGAATAGTATTAACGAAGCCAAATCCCAGCATAAAAAAGTTCAGGAAGAGATCCAAAGACGGATCAAAGAAAGCTGATTTTTATCGACTTATACCATTTATCAAAAATAATACAAGAAGTGGCAGAGAGATTTTCATGATAAAATTCCTTTTGGAGATCGACGCTAACCACATGTTGGTTAGTAAGCTCGAAAAAGCAATTTTAGCCGAAAAAATCAAATCCAATTCTACATATTACTTTTGATAAATGGTACTATTTGCTATACTTCTCCTGAATATGAAAAATTTTATTGTTGAGTAGTCGAAGCGGAACGATAAGCTTCAAGCTGAGACATTTCCAGAACACTCAAGGAGTTATTTTCAATTTTTAATTTCTGCTGGTTCTGTTACTTGTAATGGAAAAAAGGTGAAAAAACGGATGATTCCCCATCTGGGCGATGAAATTAAAATTTTTTTTATTACATCTCCAAAGATTGAATTGACCCCGGAAGATATCCCTCTAGACATTCTTTATGAAGACGATGCCGTCATTTGCATCAATAAATCTGCAGGAATGGTTGTCCATCCCGCACCAGGTCATCCAACAGGGACCTTCGTCAATGCTCTTCTCTACCACTTTCGCTCTCTCCCTCCACAAAATTTAAGGCCTGGAATTGTTCATCGCCTGGATAAAGAAACATCAGGTGTTTTGCTTGCTGCGAAAACAGTTGAAGCACACAAGAAACTCATTGAAGCTTTTAGTCGTCGGGAAATTGAAAAGGAATATCAAGCAATTGTGGTGGGAAATCCTGGAGAAAAGGTTGTTGATGAGTCGATTGGGCGCCACCCTCTAAAACGGAAAGAAATGACAATTCTAGAAAAGGGACATCATGCAACAACAATCATTGAAACCTTGAAGTTTTCAAAAGGGTTTTCCTTTGTAAGAGCAAAACCTATTACCGGAAGAACTCATCAAATTCGAGTCCACCTTAAATCGATAAACACACCCGTTATCGGCGATACTCTTTATGGACCGATAAAGTTGAACCGGAAGTTGAAAGTAGGAAGACATCTACTCCACGCCTATCGCCTAACTTTTCCTCATCCCATCGATGGAAAAAAAATCACGGTTGAAGCCCCTCTTCCTGAAGATTTCAAGTCATTCCTTAAAAATATAGATTAATATCTTTGTATTTGATTATGATAAGCCTGTGAACGATAGCTGCGTATGAAAGACGCCCAACCTTAAGGATCGAACAATGAAAGAATTTGTAGAGTACATCGTTAAAAATCTCGTAGACAACCCCGACAAAGTTAAGATTAATGAAATTGGAGGCACTCATACTCTCATCATTGAGCTCAGTGTTGAAAAAGCCGATATAGGTAAAATCATTGGAAAAAAAGGAAAAACCATTAACGCCATCCGCACCCTGTTAATATCGGTTGCTTCACGTAATGGCATCCGTGTTAACCTTGAAATTCTTGAAGAAGACGGCGAAAAAGTCGTTGAAGAAAATCAATAACTAAGAACTAAATTAAAAGAATGGTCTTGGTATCCAAGGCCGTACTTTCCTTTATAATTAAAAGAAGCTCTTGGAGCATTCTTAAGGTCCCATTTCACATCAAAACCCCCTCCTGCTCCGACTAAGAATCGAGAACGATAGTAGCCATAAACATCAATGAGACATCCCCCAAAGCTACTCTCTTCCTTTGCACCATTAAAACGTTTTTCCCAAAATCCAGAGACTTGAATGTGAGGAGTCAATGTCTTTCTTGCCAAGTGGAAACACTGAGTAACTTCCATTCCAATCTCACTCTGCATGAAATTTGCATGCTTTCTCGAAACGTTAAGATTTAAACTTTTTGCACCATTTTCATCAAATGCATCTTCATATTGGTACTGATAATCTAAGCTTGCATAGGGGCCTAAAAGGGTTTTTCCTATAGGAAACTGGAAGGCTCCTTTAACATGACCAGAAACCTCTAATCCATAATGACTGGCTTTAGCACGACGGTTTAGAGGAATGAGTCCCCTGATATGAATTTCCCTTTGAGTCGAATACCAATCATATCCAAGAATAGCAGCACTTTCCAGAAACCCTACTTGAGAACCTAATCGGCCATAAAGGGCTGCATAAACTCCTTGTATCCTTCCACTACCTCTTTTCTTTTTCCAATGGACATCTGAACTTGTGTAGCCTAGACTTCCTCCACATTGAAAGTTTGATGCTAACCAGCCATCTACACCGACTGCAATTCCTGGTGTGAGTGCATTATAACCCACCTCTTTCCCATGGCTATTTTCCTGAGAAACTCCAATGAGAGGGATTCCCCAAAAACAATATCCCCCAGTCTCATGCATACAAGAACGTGTTCGTGATTCTAACCGACTAAAAAGAGCATTACGTAGATAAAGTGTGTTCTCTTGCTTAATTGTTGCAAGTGAAGCAAACAGAGAAGGCTGCATGTCGAGAAGAGATTTTTCAATCGACTCAACTGAAGTCACAAAACGAAGCGAGTTGATCACATTGTAAAGATCACTTCCAGGTTGAGGATTGAGCTCATCCAAACAATGAGCAACTTTTTGTCCCTTTGCACTGAGCCCTGGAAGGTCACTGATAGGAAAAAGGGAAATAGAAAGATAAACATTGTTCGCATCGTAAGTCACCGTTCCAAAAAAGAGAGGAAAAGGATCAGAGACATGATCAAACGTTCCTGTCCTTCCTCCAGTTGTTTGAATAACTGTATAGTTTAGAGGTCCAATATAAATTGCAGGCTGCGGAAAAAACCCAAAAGATGAATCGGGTTGAATATCGATTGTTCCTGTAATATTAACCATATCGTTAGTTGTTGGAGTTAGATCAATGTCTAAAACAGAACCTGCACTCAATGTCTGCGCCCCATTCAAAGTAATTGTCCCAATTCGATTATCACCAGGAGTAAGAGTTCCATTGACAGTCACATTTTTATTAATCGTCCCGATTCCTCCAAGCGTTCCTCCAGAATTCACATTCAAAGGTCCCGCACCTCCAAAGGTACTGTTGACCAGAAGGGTACCATCCGCTACTGTTGTGATTCCTCCAACAGTTTGAGGTGTTGAAAATCTGAGTATCCGTGTTCCTTGTTTGATCATTTCTCCACCTCCACTCAAAGCTCCTAAAAAAGTTCCATTGAAGTTTTGAGCAAAAATAAGGGTTCCAGAACTTGCAACCGTTGTCACAACAGAAGGGAGACTTGAAGTATTCCCTTCCAAAATCCCCTCCCTAACAATTGTTTGACCGGAATAGTTATTCTCACCTAATAAGAGAAGGGTTCCAGTCCCTCTTTTAGAAACTCCTCCTGCACCCGTTATCTGACTATTAATAACCAAAAGTCCAGGATTATCATAGATATTCAACCTGCTTTGAGCTGTTAGAGTAAGTGTTCCATTCATGACACTTGCAGTTGTATAAGAAGTTATTGACCCGCCTGATTGAATAATCACGTCTCCATTAATCGTTGTTGCACCTATTGTTAGGGCGTTTTCTGCACTTGTCAAGGTTAACACTCCCCCATCCTGAACGACTAATCCCTCTGAGCAGTTTAGAGTCTCAAGGGTTTGATTATTTCCATGAAGTCGGAAGCCTCCATTATAGACTGTAACTGTTTTATTGCTCGCTATTTGCTGAGGTCCTAATAACTCAAGGTTCCCTCTATTTACGGTCACACTTCCTGCACCGGTAGGAATGGCTAAAGCTCCACCCGTTTTATTTAAACGGAGAGTTCCTCCATCGACTATCGTTTCTCCTCCAAAGGTATTACTAGCTCCTCCATTGAGCTCAAGAGATCCTGGTCCTTCTTTGACAATGTTTGCTCTCGCTGCTCCTCCAAGAACTCCAATAATTTGCATATCGGGTGTTGCAGCTCCATCTTCAATATTAAGAGAATGTTTCCCTGATGCTGTAAAATCAATATTTCCAATCGTTGCGGTCCCATTCGCAGAGGAAGCAAAATAAACACCTCCTGTCGCATTTGAAATAGCAACCGCTCCTCCACTTAAAACAGTTCCTCCTAACATTTGAAGTGCAGTCGAAGGAGACTGCAATGTTAACGTTCCTGTAAACCCATTCACTGCTCCTCTAATAAAGTCTAAGCGATCAATCGTCTCATTACAGTCGCTCATATTGAAGGTTCCTGCTTGAAGGATCATCGTGGAAGTATCTGCAATCTGATCAGATACTGCAAGAGTAAGCGTTCCTCCATTGATAAATACATCTCCTGGAACTGCAATCGCTGCTCTTTGATTCAAAGTCATTATTCCTGCATTGACAAATGTTAACCCAGAATACGTATTATTAGCCGTTCCATTTAATTCAAAATTCCCTGGACCTGTTTTTACAAAGCCTCCTCCAACCCCTGAGACCACTCCTGTTGTTCTTAGTCCTGTCACATCAGCAGGGACATTTATTTCATGTAACTGCGTTCCTAAATCCAAAGTTCCTGCAAGTGTCACATTAGAGCCCGAAAAGGGGGACATAACGATAGACCCTGATCCTGAAAAGATAAGACCAGGGTTGACCGTTACATTATTTCCTAGTGTGAGAGCAGTATTATTGCTTGTTAAGGTCATGGTTCCTGCTACAGTCGTAAAAACCCCCACTTGATAATCTAAATGGCCAATTGTTTGAGCAAAAGGGCCAATAGCTAATGTTGCGCTAGCCCCATTAACCGTAACCGTTGAACTATTTCCAAATTGGTTCGCTGCTGCTGTTGTTAACGTTCCAAATGAAATCAAAGTATCTCTAGCAATCGCAGTAATACCTGGAGATTTTTGAAGTGTTATTCCTGCTGCAGCAAGAGTTGTATTGATCGTTGTAAGCCCTGTATAAGTATTCGCAACGATTCCCGATAAAAAGATCTGTCCATTATTTCCTTGGACAGTAAGGGTTCCTGCTCCAGATACCGGTCCTGAGAGTGAGACATTACTAGCAACATTATGATCAATCACTAAGTCGCTAGTTAGACTAACAGTACTGGAGATAATATGACTCCCAGTTCCTTTAGGAATAGTGATTTGAGCATTCCCCGTACTCGTTTGAAAAGAGAGGGTATTCGCATCAATGGTATAAGCATTGTTGTTGTTAAAACTAAGAGCTCCAACCGTTGTTGCTTGCGAAAGCGAAACAGTGCGGGGTGCTGTAATAATTGCAAGAAACTGTGCAACATCATCAATAGCATTCGGAACACCTGCCATCCAATTCGCTGGTGTTGCCATTGCCCAATTTCCGTTGTTATCTAAGTTCCATTCAGAGGTGAGAGAAAATAGAGATGAAGAAGCAAAAATAAAGGGTATCATATATTTTACAACAGTCATAACTCTTCTGTTTAAAGAAATAACTCTTTTATTCCAAATAAGAAAGACAAATTCTAGATCAAAGCTCTATGATAAGAGCGATCCAAAACTAAACAGCGCCTCGCCTAGAAGTCGAGGGGTTCTCATTAGGAGTCGATTTCAAATCGACTATCATCTTGCAGGGGATCACCTTCTTGCTCATCAATGTATGACTGAACCATCTCATCTGCAATATTTCCTGAGCTCACCGCTAAATAACCTCTGCCTCAAAAATATCTTCCTCAGGAAATCTTCTTCAAGTGCGGAAACTCCAGCAATATTACTCTCGAGCTAATCTCTCAATATTCCCTTTCTGCACTTAAGGGACGCATACAAGATGGACTTTCAAATCTGTTTTAGCGTGGCGCTACTAAATTATAACGTCGCATAGCAACAAGTTTAATCTTTTATTCGCCTTAAAGGCGGGGGTTTTCAACCCTCCCCGGAAGGGGTAATAATTTAATTTTTATTATTAAGCTCCTGATTTTTAATAATCTAATCGAGGAAGATAGGGAGCAATCATCGCCTTCCGAGAGTTAAGTCCTCCCGCATTATAGCGGAGAATTGCTATTGGGAGATCTTCGAGGTCTTTAGGGAGAATGTGGTTGACCTCCAAGAAACTCTCTTTAAAGGTCTGGGAAAGCTCTTTCGCATTCTTGCCAAGAAACTCCACCTCAAAATTGAGTTTTTGAGCAGCAAGAGATCCCTTAAATCCGCTAAGGAACAATTTGAGCTTTTCAATAGCAAGCTCCATAGGAGGAACCCAGAACCACATCTCATCTCGGTGGTTATAGGAGATTTTCCCTCCTTTAAACAGCTCTTCAGCACTAGCAATTGTTGAAATAGTATGAAGATGGAGCATAATTTCCCTGTTATTGGCATAGATACTCAATGCTTTTTCATACCATCGTTTTCGGAGTTTTGGGGCCACTTTTTCGAACGTTGCATAGTTGCGAGCAAAAATCTTGGTCTGACCAACGCGGTTGCAATAATTCAGAATTTTTGTGTCTATGAAAATATTAGAGTTTTCCCCTTTGACACACCGCTTGGAGTTCTCATCAACCTCTTGTTCTTTATGCTCATAGACCTTGCTGTAAAAGGAATGGAAATCTTCATTTTGGAGAAGGCGCTTAGCAGCTTTTGCCGTAAAGTGTACATCTTCTTTGATATCATCAAAATTCACTATTTCCACTTCTTTTTTAAGCATCAAGGACTTTAACCGATTTAAAAGAGATACCATACACTCTACATCCATACGAGAGACTTTTGTAAGGAGATCGGTATCATCTAAGATAGCATAAACGAAATGAAGGTATTCAATCATCTCTCTTTCAGGTGAGACATAGTAATGACAGTTGTTTTGAAGGATTTTCTTTTTCTGAAGAAGGCGTTGATAAATGCGGATCCCTTTAATTGTATCAAGCTTTTTTGAAGCATCTTGGAGTTGGGCTTCAATTTCTTTTTGGGACATTCCTCCCAACCCATACTGATCATTAATCTTAAAAGCCATTTCAGCAACAATCACATTCGAAGATTGTGCATCACTAATCACAACTTTAGGTGGTGAGTCGGTATTGAGGGCACTCTTATGGTGATCAATCACGCTAATGATTTGAAGATAAGCTGGTATCTTCATTTCTTCACGATTACAAAAATCACGCAGTGTGACAGTTCCTAAGGTCTCTTTTTGAAGGGCATGGGCATGGACAACACCAATAGGAATGGGCCTTCCCCTCGAATCTGTTTGATTAACCGTTAAATAGGAATAATCAGCAATTTTTGACCGAATTTCCTCAATGTCGGTTCGGTGACTCAAATATTGAGGAGAAAAACCAAAAACTTCAGTTTTGATCCGAAAAGCAATATTCAAACTGTCCACATACGTTCGAATCGCCCTAAAGGCATCCGATAGCATCTTTACGAGAATTTCTAGTTGATTGAAAATTTGAGGACGATTTTCCGTTAGGATTCCCTCTTTATCAAAAAGTTCTGATTTCAGAAGTGAACGGACCCACGTAATGATCTGAGTGAAGTTAACAATGTCTGTCTTTTCAATTGAAAGAGCAAACTCTTCAAAGCTTGATTCGATCCCTTTTTCGACGCCAAGAACTTTAACAAGATAGTCATTAACAAATTGAAGTTGTTGCGGGGGAAACTCCTTTGCAGGATGATATTCATTGATTTTCATTTCTAAAAGGGGGCGAACTTGTTTTGAAACCTTATCAATAGTCACTTTCTTCTCAGCAAAACAGGAAATAAGTTCGATATGAAGATTAGACTCAAACCACATCAGGCAATTGTTGAGTGACATAACAATTTGCCGCACCCCTTCAACATCAATTGTCCTCCAATCGCCTAAGTAAAATCCTTCATTATCGGTTAAGACAACAGCATTTCTTTGTCTTTCATGATCAAAACTTAATGCTAAATCATGGGTATGTTTGCGAACCATCCCACGCTGAGTCATTAAATCAAGGCTTGTGAGGGTGAGAGAAAGGTGGGTTTTCGCTAAGCAATTAAAAACTTCCTTTCCAAATAGATCATTAAAGAGAAGTCCTATTTCTACTTGTGTAACAGGAGGTCCTCCTGGAACATTCCAGATATGAAGGCCGTCGCCTACCTGTGCTGCAAAAGCATCTACCCAGCCCCAGAAACTTGCAACAGTCGTATCTAGATCTGGCGAATTGTGGGCTGTAACAAAATGAGTTCCGGGGTAACTTTTGCCCATTCCAATAGGAAAATAGAGTTGATAGGAATCTCGAGGGATCCATTTCCCCACGATCTTTCCTCGAATTTTATAATTCTCCTCTTGGCTGAATTTTGAGAATTGATTTAACCAAATCTCAAAAGAAGAAAATGTATATTGCTCGATGATATTTTCTTTTTGAATTTTTGAAATAAAATCGACCACTGAGTCCATTAAAAAAATGGGTTCAGGTGCGTCAATAATTAATTTAGCTAAATCTTGATTGACAAAGTCTCCTTTGTCATG
>JAUHQH010000187.1 GCA_030408485.1 Candidatus Neptunichlamydia sp.
CAGATGTGTATAAGAGACAGGGTTTAACATTAACGATGGGATTTTCATGGGAGCTTGGCGCCTCTTTCTATTAGTTTTTCTTTTCCCCTTGGGAATTTTACATGCAGAAAGTGAAATTCGAATGAAGGGACTCGAAAATAGAGTCGGTAACTTAGAAAAATCACAAACCGGTCAATGTCGAATGGATCGTTTGACCCCTTGCGCAGGACCAAGGGTGAGAAATGGAATGGACCTTTACATCTCTGCTGATTTTATCTATTGGACAGCAAGACTTGATACCCTGACCTATGCAAAAAAAGGGAATATTCTATCTGTCGATTGGTCTTGGGATCCTGGATTTAAAGCAGGCCTTGGTTGGATTTTCTGCCATGGGTGCTGGGATATGAATCTCCAATACACATGGCTTTATACTAATGTTGATGGGGATTACCATGGAGGACATATCCTTCCTTCTTATGATCTCCTTCCTGTTGATCTTCCACAAAACCACGTTACATTTAGAGGTGCACATGCCCACTTTGATCTCCACTACCAAATCGGAGACCTAGAACTGGGTCGAAATTATTATGTCAGCCGCACTTTGAAACTCCGCCCTTTTATTGGAATGAAAGGGACCTGGCAGAAACAATACTACAAAGTGGGTTATTATGGATTTCCTATCACGCCATTGAATTTTTTTAACTTCCGTGCAAAATTTGACCAAGCTCTTTCTCTTTGGGGATTAGGAATGCGCGGGGGGATTAATACTTCCTGGCAATTTTCTAAATATATTGCCCTTTATGGAAACATGGCATTCACTGGAATTTGGCTCCATTATGATATTGATCGGAAAGATACCTTTTTTACCTTTGGAACTAGTATAACTGAAGCAACAACGTTCATTCAAGATTGTTTACGTGTCATTAAACCTGCAATGGAATTTGCCTTAGGCTTAAGAGGTGAAGGATATTTCGGCTGTGGACGCTACCATATCTTAGCTCAAGTTGGTTGGGAGTGTCAGATTTGGCCTAACCAAACATTTTACGTTACAACAAACGGTCATTACGATCGGTATGATCTTAACCTCCACGGCTTTACAGGAAAAATTCGCTTCGACTTTTAAAAGGCACAATCTACAGCATTTTTAAATTTCCTATGAGCCTCTTTCCTCTATTTCTTTGGAAGGTGGGATGTTTCGATCTTTATGGATGGCGTATCTTTGGTGTATAGCTAAAATGGTTTAAAATTGGGTCACTTTATTCGGATTTTTCCGCTCTCCTTTCCCTCCATCCTCCATCGGTAATATAGAGGACCTCTCCTTCTAAACTGAGCCCTCTTTGTTCTAGGTTTGATAAAAGCTCATTGCAGACCACATGATTCTCGGTTGCTTCTTGCTATATTCCATCGAACTGGTTTTTTGCTACATCCATGATATCGGCTATTTCTCCAAGGGGTGATCACCATAGAAGCAACGGCAAAAGGGTCAAATTTGAGGAATCTAAAAAACCTCTGAATACGCTTGTAATATGATTCAGAGAGAGACTTTGTGAAGAATGCTATTGCAATGTGTGTGAAGTTCACCGTCTTGACGGTGATCATTGGGATCACCAGTTAAGCAAGGAAGTCAGAACGGGACTCACTCGCTTAAGATCTTGGATAACTCGTTGATATGTATGTTGTAACCTCATTGTTACAAAAATAGATTATTGCATATCAGCGAGTTACTTCATTCTAAAATTCTTTGTCGTGTACAAATAGATGGTATAATTTACTTAAAATAGATAGATATCTGTAAGGGGGATGTCATGCTTTTCATGGGGAAATGGTGGCTCCAAAAGTTGTTCTTTAAATCCCACTCCAATCAGTGGACAAGACAGTTTCGATAAAAACCGATCATAAAACCCTTTTCCATACCCTAAACGTTTATGACCACGTTCAAAAGCGATACCTGGAACAATCGCCAAATCAATCTTATCTAGAGAGATTTCTTTACATAGCTCAGGATTAGGTTCTAAAACTTTCCATTGATGATGCATGACTAACTCTTGATCAAGTTTCTTAACTTGAAATGGTAAGATCTCTGAGCTCGATACCATTCGAGGGAGAAGAAGGCGTTCTTCTTCGGCTAGTTGTTTATTCAAAGGCCAAAGATTAATTTCTTTTTCCTTGCTAGCAAATGAAATAATGCGATCAAATTCTGAAACAATTTTCAGAAGTTGTTTTATTGCTGCAAGTGATGCTTCCAAGCGTCTTTCTTCTGAAAGATTTTCTATTATGGCAATGTATTTCTCTCTAATTGTTGCTTTAAAGCTCATCAACTACCAGTCCCTTTTGATAAAGAACGCGTTTAAGAAAATAACCGTCTTTGTCAAAAAGGGTAGCGGTACCCTCTCCGTTTTCTATTGATGAAACAGGATGAAATTCTCCTTTTTTCATATAGGTCCCCTTTTGAAGCTGATCTTTTTCATAATCTTCAATAAGCATGAGAGACCCATCCTTATACCAAGCAGAAGCTATCCCATGCTTTTGGTTATTTATGATTTCCCTTTCACTTTCTAAAACACCATCGCTATACCAGCTGCGACAAATTCCATGGATTGCATCTTCATACCACTCCATATAAAGCTTGGGTTTTGGTTCTTGATTTCCCAAAGCCGGATAATAGACCCATTCCTCACCATGTTTTATTCCATCCTTAACATGAAAAAGAGTCTTTAAGTAGCCATGGGAGTCGAAAAGTTTCACCTCTCCCTCTGGAATTCCATTTCGATATTCCCTAATGCAGTGGAGGGAGCCATTAATATAGATGGGTTGCTTTCCGTATCCTTTTTCAATCTTTTTGATAATCTTTCCTGAAAAGTCGTGATACGTAGCTTGAATAAGAAGATCATCTCGATATTCTTCGGAATAACTAGGCTCCGCTTGATCTCCTTTATAGGTTGCTATCCCTTCTCGCTTTCCTTTTTTATAAGGAGTTTTCCCAACCACTTTTCCTTGCTTATTATAATAAATCAATTCACCATCAATTAAATTATTTTCATAGGGAATAACTTTACTTGCATGACCATTCGTATGATAATAGTTTGCGTTCCCTTGAAGACTTCCCTTCTCATAGTTAATCTCAGCTATAAGGATACCACTTTCATTCCAAGCTCGACTCACACCATCAAAGACCCATCCCAATTGAGCTTCTTCACTCAAATCACCTAGCCCTTCAATAACTCTAACATCAAGGCGTAATACCCCATTACTATGCCATTCTCGATAAATACCAAAGGCTCTTCCATTCATCACTTCTAAGTATTGCCAGGGTTCACCATTCTCATGATAGGTTGTGAGCTTTGCTGGAGTTTTTCCATTCTCATTTCGAGCAAACATCCGAACAACTTTGTCATAGGGTTGGGGGGTAAGAAAATTCGTTTTTTCGTAGGTTGCTAAGCGATCGAGCGAGCTAATCGTTTCTTTGAAACCATTTCTATCGACAATGTGTATATTTGTCATCCGTTCTTGGTTTCCTTTAGTTTGACTTCCACAACCAGTAAGGAAAACCAACAAGCTAATGATTAAAGCAAATATAGATCTCATTTTAAATACCCTCTTTTTATTAATTGCATTTCTAATAAATATGTTTCCCTTTCAGCAAGTTTTTTCTTATTCAAGTGAAATCCTTTTACAATAAGATGCGGACGACCTTTTGAAGGAAACTCTTTTCCTATTGTCACTCCCTCGACAGCAGCTAAAATCATTTTTAAGTCATTTGTATTGATTTCAACTGGACGACTTTGAGAAAGCTCAACTTCTTCTATTCCATTTTTTACTTCTCTATTCCCCTCAGCAAAGGTGATTAGATTCCCCCCTCTGGTTAATCTTTCAAGCCTATTTTTTACATTTGCACATGTTTGAAAAGCTGGGTGACTATATATAAGTTTAAGCGCCTCCACTTCAGGTTTTAAAAGAGTCATCGACTCTAAAACATGATCAATATAGTAGTGGTCAACATCTTCATAACGACTCATGAGCGCATAACGATCTTTTTGGGACTGGCTGAAACATTCCATTTGAATAGCTAATCGATCGACCATCCCTTCTAACTCCTTCAAATGATCCAACTGATAGTTTAGGTGAATCATCAATAAAAGAAATGGAAAAATAAAAAGGGAGTAGCAACCTATAACGACACTTTTTTTTTGAAGACTTAATTTTGCATCAAAATTAGGTTTGAAGGAAAAAGGTAATTTCATATTCATCTCCATTGCGTTTCCACTCTATTTCTTCTTCCCGATTAATAATATTCTCATCATCAATGATTGCATCATGAAATTCTCTCGCCTTTTTTGCTTCTTTAGTTGTGAAAATAAGACGAACTTTTGGATGGTATTGGCCTTTGGGTCTCTGAATAGAAGGATAACTTTTTAAATCATAGTCAATCCGCTTGACATCGATTCCTTCAAGTTTTGGATGAGATGATATAAAACTAAGAAGGTCTGTTATTAAAGGGGGATTAGAGAAAATAAGTTGTCCATTTTTAGGGATCCGTAATCGAAGATTTAGGTCTGTTAAAATCTCTTCAAGAGAACTCCCTTTGATTCCGTTACTCAGATGTGGAATTTCTTTACCATAATAGGAGGCTAAGCCTTCCACTTGTTTAATCAATGCCCTCTCTTTTTTATGATAAAAGACTTGCAGTCCTGCAAGTGTTAATGCAAAAAGCGCTCCCGATAACATTCCTCCATAAAGCAACCCTCTTTTAATCGAAGAGTAAGATCTCTTTGAAATAAACGCCTCCTGCCTAAATTGAATGCTCGAGGAATCGTTTTTCAAAGCATCGATTGCAAGACCTATCGAGATTGCATAAGGTTGAACAGTTGCTCTATCAAAATCTCGATGGCATTCAATATTAATCGGAGTTAATAAAGTTTCTTCTTCTTTTAAAAAGCTTTCAACTTCTTTTGTCCTTTCTCCACAGAAAAGAACTTTCCGCTTGCCACTTTCCTTTTCCTTATGGGCTAAAAAACAAAAAGCTCGATCAACTTCTCGCTTTAATTTAGGGACAACAACGGAGCTATCTCCATCACTCAAATCTTGAGATCCCATATGAAGGGTAATATGACTTAAAATTTTGCTATCTTGAATTGAAACTAGTTGCATCTCTTTCATCCCAATATGAAAGACTACTAAATCTTTTTGGTCGGGAGAGATAAAGTCAGCAAAACGGAAAAGAGCCATAGGAATTGTAGAAACCCACTCAGGATCGATTCCATCTTCTTGAAAATGCGCGATGTGATGCTCAAGAGCTTTTTTAGGAACAGTAAAAAAAAGGGCGTGTGTTTCTTTTTCTTGAATGTCATAGATTGGCTTAATGACCACATCCTCTAAAGAATAGGGAATGAGAGCCTCTAATTGAAAAGGGAGAGTTTTATGAAGAGCTTTGATATTTCTTAAGGGAGTCTCTATGTGGCGAATCAGTAGATCTTGACTTTGAATGCCTGAGACAACAAATAAATCTTTTTTGAAGTCGGGTGTTTTTGTCTCTTTTTCTAAACCTTTAATAACAATGTTTCCATTTACCATTGATAAATAGGCAAGGTGAAAAAAAGATTTTTCTTTTTGGACTCCGACAATTTCCATCAACTTAGTATATAATAAAGATTAGAAAAATTAAAACATGGAAATTTTTCTCTCATTTGGGTTAATGTTTTAGACATGGGTTATGTAATTTACACAATACGACTTCTATTCACCGTCTATTCCTTAATGCTTGTCATTCGCATTTTTGGGTCGTGGTTTCCTAGCTTCCAACAAAGCTCTTTTTTCCGATTTTTTGCTCACTATACAGATCCTTATCTCAATATCTTTCGCCGCTTTATTCCTCCGATTGGAGGTGTTTTAGATTTGAGCCCTATTCTTGGTTTTTTTGTTCTCCAATTCCTAGAATGGATCCTTATCCGTCTCCTCTTAATGATATGAACCGATCCTCATGAAAAAACTTGTAAAGCCTCTTAAACTTAGAGATTTTACTCTTCCTTCCAATGTCCTGTATTCTCCTCTAGCAGGATGTCCTGTGAAATGATCAAAATGGATCCCTTCATTCGGCATGAACCATCCACCTACCATCTTTTCGATTTTGATCCCTCTATGCGTCTCATTGAGGGGCACATTTGCAGAATTGACATCCTCTACTCCCTAAAGGAAGAAGATTCCTGACTTCTCAGGCCGAAACTTAAGTCACCCATGTTTCAGAGGTTCCTCCTTCATAGAGGTTGCCAACGTATCCTCTCCGCAGGGTAACGCAGCATGCCCTGCCGCTAGAATATTTTTTGCAGCGTTGATATCTGTATCTTCTGTATGCCCACAACTAATACAACAAAGACCTTCCTGAAAAAAATGGATAAAAAAAATGTTAGTTTTCTATGATCACCCAGCCGAGCATTGGCAATATATCAGAAGCAAGCAAACCCGATAGAGTCAACCTTTGAACGATAAGGGTGTGGATCAAAAGCAGCAACCCTATCAATGCCTTTTTAAGCTGAGGAAGCTCCTAGGAAGTCAAGAGATCGTCAAGGTCATGAACGGAAGTAGTTGTCAAAGATGGAGAAGAAGTAGAAGCTGCGTCTTGTCTTAAAGGTTAGGAGAAAATGAGGGTATACTCAATTCCGAAACACAACATTTGACAATATCTCGGAAATCTCAACTATTTATGCAACCCTAAAGGAAAAAATTAGGTGGCACTCCGAGGCATAAAGCAGCGAGTTTAGTGACGCACCCTTGCTATTTTTTTTCATACGGTATTGTAATAAAAAACTTTTGGAATTCGCTATGAAAAGAAAAGTCGTTAATCCTGATATCCAACAAAAAAAACTTCAGCAAACACTTGAAGAAGAAACCTCAAGTACCTCAAAAAAAATCCCTAAAGAAAAACCAAAAAAAGGACATAAGTAAGGATTCGTTATTACTAGATAATCGCTTTTCTGATATGCTGATTAACTTATGTTTAGAATGTTGTGTATGCTTATGTTAACTCCTGTCTTTGCTATGGCATCTCTTCTGATGCCTCTTCTTGGTGCACAAAAACAATCAAGACAAACTGTTGTTTTAATCCTTCTTGGTCCCCCTGGAGCTGGAAAAGGAACTCAGGCTGGACTGCTCTCTGAAACCCTCCAACTTCCTCATATTTCAACTGGAGATCTTTTGAGGAGCAATACAAAAGAAGGTACAGAACTAGGAAAAACTGCGAAAGGATATATGGACCAAGGAAGACTTGTTCCAGATGCTCTAATTCTCGATATGTTATTTGCCCGTGTTGCTCAAGAAGATTGCCAAAGAGGCTATATTCTTGATGGATTCCCTCGAACACTTGCTCAAGCAAAAACCTATGGTCAGCGCTTAGGGAAAGATACTAAAACCAGTGCTATTAATCTATCATTAAGTAATGAAATCATTGTTGACCGCCTAAGCAAAAGGCTGACTTGTAAAGAGTGTAACACTCCTTACCATCTAACCTTCTCTCCTTCTAAGAAAGGAGGAATCTGCGATGCTTGTGAAGGTCTACTTATCCAGAGAAGCGATGATAAAGAGGAAGTGATCAAAAATCGCTTAGCGGTTTATGAAGAACAAACGGCTCCTCTTATTCGCTATTATTCTGAGAAAAAGAATCTAAAAGAGTTCTCCTGCAATCAACCGATTGACAAGGTTCTAAATGAGATTCTCGACTATCTTTGTGAGATTTATCGTTCTTTGCAAGAAGGGTAGGAGCCTCCCCAGGTTGAGGTTCCCACCAGATTTCTAGGATGAACCCCTCTATCTTCTCTAATCTAAAACACCTTTTTACTCTCGAAATTTTCATTTAGAAAAAAGTGCTGAATGACATTTCGATCGACTTTAAAAAGACAAGCACTAAAGGTTCCAAAAAACTCTTTTGAACTATCATCTTCAACAGTCCCATAAAGCAATTGGGATAATGGTGCTACCATCAAGCTTATCCATAGGATGGAATGATTGGGCAGTGTTCTTTTGCCCACCGAGCACCTTCACTTTCGATAGTCTCTTTTAGTACTTTGAAAGTAGGTGCACTCTGATTATCTTTGTAATGAGTTTTCTGTTTGTCAAGTCATCTGTTTGATTGAATGGATGTGAAACACTGAAGTACCACTGTTTGTCGTTTGCTTTGGTAAAGGGAAAAATAGATGGCACTCTCGGGTTTAATCCTCAAGCTCTGTTGACATCTAATCTTGAATCTTCTATTTTCTCTAGAAAACTGAACTATGGAAGAGGTGCTTTCAATCAATCAGACCTCTACATCCACCTCATCAGGGCAGGCTGGGACGCCAAGTCCTACCCTTGTGGTGATGGCTAATTCTTACTTACATTAGAGGTTATGGTGAATCAAGTTAGGGAACACTGGACAGGACGTATTGGGTTTTTAATGGCGGCTGTTGGGTCAGCCATTGGTCTGGGTATTCTATGGAAATTTCCTTACACTGTTGGAGAAAATGGTGGAGGCCTATTCCTCCTTTCTTATTTCATCTGTCTACTCATTGTTGGAATTCCGATCTTTATTGCTGAGATTATTTTAGGAAGAAGTAGTCAACGGGCTGCTGTAGGCGCTTATGAAGTGCATGATAGAAAAGAAGCGGGCTGGAAAGTCACTGGATGGTTTGGTGTTTTAGCATCGTTCTTGATCATGTCGTTTTATAGTGTGATCGCTGGATGGGGAATGAGCTATATTTTAATGTCGCTGAATGGGTTTTATCAAGATCTCAGTGGTGATGAAGTGGCAAAAGCTTACGATGTCCTTTCTACATCAGGAGATATTTCTCTTTTTTGGCACTTTTTATTTACGTTAATTACAACAGCGATTGTGATTTCAGGGGTGCGGAAAGGAATTGAGCGTTGGGCAAAGATTATGACAAAGATTCTCCTTGTCCTCTTAGTCCTTCTCTTTCTTTATACATTAACGCTAAGTGGTTTTGGGAAAGCAGTGCAATTTATTTTTCATCCCAATCCCGCAGATTTTAAATTATCGAGTGCAATTGAAGCTTTAGGTCTTGCTTTTTGGACATTAAGCATTGGGCAGGGAATCATGATCAGTTATGGAAGCTACATGAAGCGCTCTGATAGTGTGGTTCAGATATGCGGAATTGTTGCTTTTTCTGTCATTGTTGTGGCTATTTTAGCAGCACTTATGATCTTCCCCGTTGTCTTTACTTTTGATCTCGAGCCGCAAGCAGGACCGGGTTTGATTTTTCAAACGCTCCCTTATCTCTTTGCACAGCTTCCAGGCTCTCTTATTTTGAGTACGATGTTTTTCACACTTTTTGTGTTCACAGCTTTAACATCAGCGATTCCATTGATCGAAGTTGTCGCAACGAATATTATGGAACTCAAAAATATTTCCCGGAAGAAAGCGGCGATTATGGTTGGATCTGCAACGTTTATTTTTGGAATCCCTAGCGCGTTTGCAAACTCTTCTGCGGTTTTTCCCGATTGGACAGCGATCTATGGAGTAAACTTTTTAAAGACCATCGATAGTTTAGTTTCGATTTGGGTAATTCCCGTTGGGGGACTTTTAAGCGCTGTTTTTGTAGGGTGGGTGATGGATAAAAAAATTGCCCGTGAAGAATTTGTTTTTGGAACAAAGCTCACCTACCTCTTCCAGATTTGGCGTTTTTTCCTCCGCTGGATTGTCCCTCTAACGATTCTTATTATTATTATTCAAAAGAGTGGCCTCTATGATTTTGACCGCCTTTTAAGGGGAGGTGTATGACTCAAGTTAGAGAACATTGGGGATCTAGGCTCGGATTCGTTTTAGCAGCAGTGGGTTCTGCCATTGGCTTGGGGGTTCTTTGGAAATTTCCCTATACTGTTGGACAAAATGGTGGGGGACTTTTCCTTTTCTCCTACATTGTTTGCATTATTATCATTGGAATTCCTGTACTTATTGGAGAACTTCTTTTAGGCCGACATAGCCAGAGAGCTGCTGTTGGAACCTTTGAGGTGTTATCTCCTGAGCATCCTAAATGGAAGATTGGGGGCTGGCTTGGAGTTCTTTCCTCCTTTTTAATCATGTCATTTTATAGTGTGATTTCAGGGTGGGGAATGAGCTATATTTTGATGTCACTCAGTGGATTTTATCAAAATCTTTCATCTGAAGAAATTTCAGGTGTTTTTATTACGCTTTCTCATTCTGGAAGTATTACGCTCTTCTGGCACTTTTTATTTACTTTGATCGCGATGAGCATTGTTTTATCAGGAGTTCGAAAGGGAATTGAGTTTTGGTCAAAAATTATGACACGTGCCCTTTTTGTCATTCTCCTTGGCCTTTTCTTTTATAGCATTTCAATGGATGGTTTTGGAAAAGCTGCCCATTTTATTTTTTATCCAGATGTGCATGAATTTAAATTTTCAAGTGCGTTGGAAGCTCTTGGACTTGCATTCTTTACTTTGAGTTTAGGGCAAGGAATTATGATCAGTTACGGAAGTTACATGAGGAAAAAAGAAAATATTCCTCAAATGGCTGGTATCATTGGTTTTTCTGTTGTAGTAGTGGCCATTCTTGCAGCAATGACAATCTTTTCGGTGATCTTTACTTTTGGTTTTGAACCCCAGCAAGGATCTGGGTTGATTTTTAAAACGCTTCCCTATCTTTTTGCTCAACTTCCTGGATCGCTCGTGATTTCAACGATCTTTTTTACTCTTTTTGTTTTTACAGCTCTGACTTCTGCGATTCCTTTTGTCGAAGTGGTGGCAACAAACATTATGGAGCTCGCTAATTGGCCAAGGAAAAAAGCTGTTCTTTCAGTTGCAGCAGGAACCTTTCTTTTTGGAGTTCCTAGTGCTCTTGCGTTTTCCCAAAATCTTTTCCCTAATTGGCAAAATATTTATAACCTAAATTTTCTCGATACGATTGACAACTTTGTCTCTACATGGATTATTCCTATTGCTGGTTTGATAACAGCGCTTTTTATTGGCTGGGGTCTTAAACGGGAAATTTCTCATGAAGACTTTCCTCTTGGACGAAAATGGCAAACCTTTTTCAGGATCTGGCATTTTTTAATGAAATGGATCATTCCCTGTCTCTTATACACATCT
>JAUHQH010000188.1 GCA_030408485.1 Candidatus Neptunichlamydia sp.
ATAAACCTTATCGCTTTTGGGAAAAGGGTCTTCATGAGCATACAAATGGGTTCGTGCGTCAGTATCTTCTTAGAAGACAAAACTTTAATGATATAGCAGATGAAGACATAGAGGAAATTGAGTTTTTGCTTAACAATAGAGGTTGTATTAGGGTAAGTTCTTAAGAGAAACTCTTTTGCAAGAAAGCAACATTTTTGTAAAGAACATGCTGATGCAGAATGACATTCTTTCTCAAGAAAGACAAGAAAACCAGACATCAGATCCTCTCCTCCGCATGGTAGACTTAACGATTAACCTCAAAGATGTCAAAGGTAAATCTTAAACGTGGGATTAAATGCTTGTTTATGAGAAAATCCTCTTTTTAACAATTTCAGAGAAAGGTTTGTAATGAGAGTTTTTATCGAGAAAAAGACAAGAAAGGAGAGGTAACCATGACACAAAGTTATCAAGCATTTTTAAGAAACTCAAAAAACATCCTTCTCCTAGAATCTTTTATCAGCACAGTAACTATTAGCGTCCTATGGAAGAGTCGTCAGGTAGCATTTCTGTCTAAGACAACCATACCTTATAGAATCCTCCCTGATGGAGTCAGAAAAAAGAGTGTAGGGAAAAAACACAATCAGAGACTTAGAGGATGGGAATATGGAAAAAATCGGGAGTATCTAAACTATAAATCAAAACAAGCTCGCATAGAGAGCTTCAATGGTTCTGAAAGAGGAACTTCGAGCCATTGTCCCGAATGCGGCAAGAAAAAGAAGAGAAACGGAAGATGGTGGAAATATAGGCATTGTCGTTTTGAAGGTCATAGAGATGTTGTTGGGGCGCTAAATATGTTCCTCCTAGCTTTTGATAAAAAGATAGCAGCTCCAAAAGATATCACCTATTTACGTATCCTAGTAGGGAAAAGTAGTAGTCGCCTGGGCACGGGCCAAAGTTGTCTAAATGCTTCCATGAGAGTCATCCACACTGTTTTGGGAGTTGCGCCAAGCAACAGGTCACATTCCTTTGGACAGTTTAGAAGCTCATCCCCTTTAGGAGATTGAGAGTGTCACTGCTATATGAAAAAATATAAAGTTGCCACATTAGGATGTCGCACCAACCAATATGAGTCCCAGGCTTTTACGGACCAACTGAAGAAAGAGGGATATGTTGAGGCAAAAGAAGGGGACAAAGCTGATCTTTGTATTGTGAACACCTGCACAGTTACAAAATCGGCTGATAAGCGTTCTCTTTATCAAATTCGAAAGATTTCAAGAGAATTTTCTCCTGAGAAATTGGTTGTTACAGGGTGTTTAGCTGAGTGTTCAAAAAAAGAGCTTGAGCAGCTCGATGAAGTGACTCATGTTGTTTCAAATCAAAATAAGGAAAACCTTCTTCCAGAAGTCTTTCCTGAAAAAAAGTGGCCTGAGTTTCAAATTGAGCGGTTTGAGGCTCATACGCGAGCGTTTGTGAAAATCCAAGATGGTTGCAATTCCTATTGTAGCTATTGTGTGATTCCATTTGTCAGAGGGCGTTCCCGTTCAAAGAAGGTTTTTGATACCTTTAAGGAAATCGAGGCACTTGTTGAAAATGGATACAAAGAAATTGTTTTGACAGGGATCAACATTGGAGACTTTGATGGAAATCAGTCGCCTCCAGTGCGTCTTTCAGACCTAGTGCGTCAGATTGATAAGATCCCAGGTCTCGAACGGATCCGTATTTCCTCCATTGATCCCGATGAAGTCGATGATGATTTGATTGATGCAGTGGTTAATGGAGAAAAAACAGCCTCTTCTATGCATATTGTTCTCCAATCAGGATCAAACCTGATCTTGAAGAGAATGCTCCGGAAATATACAAAGCAAGACTTTATTGCAGCAACAACTAGACTGTTAAAGGAAAATCCTAACTTTACCTTTACAACGGATATTATTGTGGGTTTTCCCGGAGAAACTGAGGAGGAATTTCAAGAGACACTAGCTCTTATGGATGAGGTTCATTTTGCCAAGGTTCATATGTTTCCTTATAGCGATCGCCCTAAAACCCGTGCTTCCCGGATGCCTCATAAAGTTCCATCTACTGTGATTCAAGATAGGAAAGACCGTCTTTTGAGATGTGCTGAAAAAAATGCTTATGATCTTCGCCAAACATTTATTGGAAATGAGTTTTCTGCTTTACTTGAAACCGAAGAAAAACCAGGCTATTTGATAGGGCATACAGAAAATTTTTTACCCATCTATGTTCCTAAAGAAAACTTGAGACCAAATACCTTGATTAAGGTAAAATGTACTGGCAATAACCCCGAAGGATTGATTGGTGAAAATCAAACTCACAGAACAATATAGACCCTTTTCGCATGAAGCTGGAACAGCTCTTCTTATTCCCAAGAGCTCTTGGAAAGTAACGGTTTATCCAGCAAGACTTATGCTGGAAAATTTGATTTCTATTGGCGAACGTGAAGTCTTAACCATTCTCCCCCAAATGGATGACCCTCCAGAGTCTTTTACTGTGATGCAAGATTTGGAAAAAGGATGGGTACGTATTTTTGGATTGGGGAAAAAGGGATATTTTTCTTATCGCCTTGTTGCTTCTTCACATGAAATCATTCTTCTTGTCGAACGGTGTCCTAAAGAAGGGCTTTTCTTTGACTTTGAAGGAGAGATTAAAAATTGTAAACGGAAAGAAGAGCTGATTATCACAACAATGACTGCAGTTTTTTCTCTAAGATCCTCAGAAAAAATACACTTTGGATCCTCTAAGAAGCAAGATTGGTCCTTAGTGAAACGGAGATTAAGTCTTGAAGAGATCCTTCCGATCTGGTTTCAACTGGGCAAACAGATTCCCAAGCATCCTATTTTAGAAGTTGGAACTTCTCGCTATTTAAAAACGTGTGCTGATCGTTTAACTGAGAAAAATCGAGATCGAATTGGGCAGGCTTTTATAGAACTTTTTAAAGTAGGATTTGAAGGAATCCTTTCTCCGCGCCTAATAGATACTGACTACCAAAGTCACCCTTCAGATGAGGAAATTCCTAAGAAAGCATCCTCTCTTTTTTTACTTGGAGAAGGAGCACGTCTCATTCGAAAGTTTCTCATTGATGTCAATGATCGAGAAATAGCGATACTCCCTTGTCTTCCGAAAGAGATTCATTGCGGGTGTTTTGTTGGGATTGAATGTTGTGAAGGATTTTCAATGGCTCTAGAATGGTCGAAAAAAATGATTCGCCGTTTGACGCTCCATCCAAAGAAAGATCAAACCGTGACTCTTACTTTCCAAAAACCCATCATATCTTTCCGTTTCAGAATGGGACGAAAGGGGAGAGGAAAACTCATTCCAGTGGGGACTCCTCTAGAGCTTAAAAAAGATGCGCTTTACATCTTGGATAGTTTCCAAAAATAGTGAAAGTTATTCACAATTCTTTTCACCGAAAATCTTAATTTATCCGAAAAACTTTTCAGTTTTCAATACCCCCTTTTTCGATCTTACTAACCAACATGTGGTTAGCTTCGATCTCCAAAAGCAATTCTATCATGAAAATCTCTGCGCCACTTATTATATTATTTTTGATAAAGGGATAACAAAACATCCAGTTACTGCCATCTCGAAGAAAAAAATCTAACGGGTTGACTATGTGTATAAAAAACTAAAAAATAATGATTTGGGAATTTAGATCTCAGATTTTATATAGAAAATGTTGCTTAATCGACCCCTAATGAACCCCTCGACTTGTAAGGGAGGCGTTGTTTAGTTTTATTATTAAATTGATCCAAGGAAGTGGCAGCAAAGCTCTTTAGGATGATGGAGTAATGATTTTTAGGGAGGAGGGGAGAACTCGAATGTAAACATCTCCATTAGCTTCCATGAGTTCACCATCAATATGAAGGGCATGAAGAGGTTTTTTTAGGATGACTTCCTGGCAGCGGTAGGAATCGGTGTACTTTGAATCTTCGATATGTTTTGTAAAAAGATCATGGACAAGTTTAGGAGCTGCGTGAGGGGGGAACTCTTTCCAGATGATCACATCAAGAAATCCATCGTCAATTTTGGCGCTAGGAGCGATAAAAGCGTTGTTTCCATATTGCTGAGAGTTGGCAAAACAAATAAGGAATGCTTTTTCATTAACAGACTTTCCATCAATGATGAGTTTGTAATCTCGAGGTTTGTAAAGAGGGAGTTCCGAGAGAACGACAAAGAGATAAGAAGCAGGACCACGGATATCTAGGTTTGAAAAGGCAAGACTCACATCGGCATCAAAACCTATTCCAGCCACCCCAATATAGGATTTTTGATTGATTTTTACAGTATCGATCCATCGTTCATGCATGGTATTGATCACTTGAATTGCTTTTCCAGGATCAGAAGGGACATCAAAATGACGAGCAAAACCATTACCAGAACCTGTAGGAACAATTGCCAAGGCGCAGTCCGTTCCAATAATGCCTTGAGCAACTTCATTGACTGATCCATCGCCACCCACTGCGACGATGATATGAGATCCACTTGAAGCTGCTTCGGCGCTTAGTTTTGAGGCATGATTCGGTCCTTTGGTATAAAGAATCTCGTAATCAAATTCTTTCCTATCAAGATTTCTTTTAATTGTTTTTTCAATTCCCTTTTGTTTTCCTAATCCAGAGATAGGATTCACAATAAAGGTGACCTTCTTTTTAGCTTCTAAATGGATTGCACAGGCAAGAAAAATGAAAAATAACTTAATAACCAATTTCATACGATCCTTATTACATACTCGTTCCACTTGAAACTTGGAGTTTTGACAACGTTGGCTTTTTCTCGAAATTTTCATTCTCGCTAATGGCCTCTTGTTCCAAATAAAAATTTTGAGGAATCTCCTGGTCAAATTCTCCAGCTTTCAAGGGCCACTAGTATATTCGAATAGAAAATAGTAGACAAGCCACGCTGGCACCCATATGATGAGATCATGGAAAGAGCGAACCCTCATAGTTGTTTAGGACTTCATGACGGTGGGAAGCGTATTATCCTCTATGCTCCAGAAAAAGAAGAAGTTTGGTTAGAAGTTTTTGGAGAAAAGGTTCAAGCAAATTCTTTAGGGGAAGGTTTTTTTGAATATCGACTGGATCGTCATATTACAATAAAAGATTACCGCATCATTCATCCGAAAGGACTTGTTGCCTATGATCCTTATACTTTCCTTCCAACATTTATCAATGAAGATGCTGTACTCTTTAACCAAGGAAAGCATTGGAAAATTTCAGAGGTTATGGGAGGAAGACTTTGTACACATCAAGAAGTTCAAGGGGTGAAATTTTCTGTCTGGGCTCCCCATGCAAAATGGATTTCTTTAGTTGGGGATTTTAACAACTGGGAAACTGATAAAAATCCCATGAGAATGATTGGATCTTCAGGAGTTTGGGAACTTTTTGTTCCTGGATTAGAAGAAGGGGAGCGGTATAAATTTGCCATCCATACAAGCGAAGGACATCTTCGATTAAAAGCTGATCCTTATGGCTATCAAGGTGAGATGCGCCCCTCTACCGCATCGGTAGTGACACAGGTTGATCGTCATGAATGGAAAGACAAACAGTGGATGGAAAAGAGAAAACGTTGTCTTCATGAACCCTTGAATATCTATAAACTCCATATTGGCTCATGGAAAACAGGAGAGGGAGAGTTCATGAGCTATCGAGAGTTTGCGCCCCTTATTGTAAAGTATGTGAAAGAGCTGGGATTTACCCATATTGAGCTCCTTCCAGTGATGGGGCATCCCTTAGATGAATCTTGGGGCTACCAGGTCACTGGATATTATGCGATCTCAAGACGGTATGGAACGGTTGAAGATTTCCAGTGGTTTGTCGATTATCTTCATCAAAATGATATTGGGGTGATCTTTGATTGGGTTCCCGGTCATTTTCCAACTGATGAGCATTCAATTGTCCAGTTTGATGGGACAAACCTTTACGAGCATGAGGACCCAAGATTAGGATATCACCCAAAGTGGGATACCTTGATCTTTAATTATGGGAAACCGGAAGTCTTAAATTTTCTTATTGGAAGCGCTCTGTATTACCTCGATAAAATGCACCTCGACGGTCTTCGTGTCGATGCCGTTTCTTCAATCATTTACCTCGACTTTGAAAGGGAGGAGCATCAATGGAAACCCAACGTGGAAGAGGGGAATGAAAACATTGAAGGGATTGCCTTTCTGAAAGAGCTTAATGAAAAGGTTCATGAAGCATTTCCTACAGCATTAATGATGGCTGAAGAATCTCATGCCTATCCAGGGGTGACCGATCCCAATCGATTAGGTTTTGATCTGAGATGGGATCTTGGGTGGTCCGTTGATATCTTGAAATTTTTTGAGACTGATCATCCCTATCGGAGTCATATTTTTAAACATTTGACCCACGAGATGACCTACTATTATTCCGAAAAACACATTCTACCTCTTTCTCATGATGATGTAACCCATGCAAGAAAATCTCTTCTATCAAAGATGTCAGGAAGTAACTGGGAACAGTTTGCTAACCTCCGTCTTCTCCTCAGTTATATGATGACCCATCCAGGAAAAAAACTCCTTTTCATGGGAGGAGAACTGGGGCAAAAAGAAGAATGGAACTGCAACGAAATACTCCCATGGGACCTTTTGACAATCCCTTACCATTTGGGGATCTATAATTGTTTGGCTGCACTCAATCACTTTTATCTTTCTCATCCTGCCCTTTATGTCGATGACTTTTCACCTGAAGGATTTGAATGGATCGAACCTTTTGATGAAAAGAATTTAGTTCTAGCCTATCTCAGAAAAGGGGGAGGAGAAACTCTCCTTTGTATCCATCATTTCTATCCCGACACTTTGGAAGATTATTTCATTCCCTTTGAAGGGAATCCTAAAGAAATTTTTTCTACCGATTCAAAAGAATATCAAGGATCTGGCATAATAAACTCTGAAATGAATGCCGAAAAAGGAGGGATTAAACTGACCCTGCCTCCTCTTGCAACCTTAATATTATCTGTATGATTATCTTAGACGAATACTTAAAGCTTCTTGAAGAGATAAAGAGACATGACACTCTCTATTTTCAAAACTCTCAACCTGAAATTTCAGATTATGAATATGACCTTCTTGTTAAACGTGTTGAGAAAATTGAAGATAAACATCCCGATTGGATTCCTGAAGATACACCGACACGCCATGTGGGAGAAGACTCGACAAAAGGTTTTACTCAAGTTAAGCATGAATACCCCATACTTTCCCTTAGCAATACCTACTCCAAAGAAGAGGTTGCAGATTTTATTAAACGAGTCGATAAGATCTTGGAAGGACGCCTCGTCGAATATTGTGTTGAACTCAAAATGGACGGAGTGGCGATATCTCTAAAATATGAAGAGGGAGAACTTGTTAGGGGTGCCACTCGTGGGAATGGAAAGCAGGGTGATGATATCACTGCAAATACTAAAACCATTAAAACCATTCCCTATACGCTTAAGGAAAAAGTTTCGATTGAAGTGCGTGGCGAAGTTTTTATTCCTAAGAAAGAGTTTATTGATCTTAATCGAGAGCGAGAAGAAGCGGGGGAAGTGGCTTGGGCGAACCCTCGAAATGCAGCAGCAGGGTCTTTGCAACTTCTCGATTCAAAAGAAGTGGCCAAGCGAAAGCTCGATATCGTCGTTTATAATGCCATAGGATCTGGAGAAGAAAAGCAATCTGAAATTCATCGCTATCTAAAAAAAATGGGTCTTCCTGTTGGATCTAAGAAGCATTTTAAAGTGTGTAAAACTGTCGATGAAATTTTAGCTTTTGCTGACCAAATTGAAAAGATCCGTAGTGATCTTCCCTTTGAAATCGATGGGATTGTCATTAAAGTGGATCTTCTTCGATACCACGATATGATGGGAGCAACAGTAAAGAGCCCTCGATGGGCAATTGCTTATAAATTTGCTCCCGAACAAGCAGAAACGGTGATTGAAGGGATCTCAGTCCAAGTGGGACGAACGGGTGTTTTAACTCCTGTTGCACATTTGAAACCAGTATCTCTTGCAGGAAGTACAATTTCTCGTGCAACTCTCCATAATGAAGCAGAGGTGGCCAGAAAAGATATTCGAGAGGGAGATGATGTGATTATTGAAAAGGGGGGAGATGTTATCCCCAAAGTTGTCCATGTTATCACAGCAAAGCGTCCTTCTCATTCGAAACCTTGGGTGATGCCAGAAGTCTGCCCCATTTGCGGAACAGAAGTGATTCGCAAAGAGGAAGAGGTTGCTGTTCGGTGTCCTAATCGGATAAAATGTGGAGGTCAAAACCTCCGCCGTCTTGCCTTTTTTGCTAGCAAAAATGCAATGGATATCGATCATCTTGGTCCTGAAATTGTCAAAAAGCTCGTTGAGTACGGATTTGTCTCGCATGTTTCCGATCTCTATTGTCTGACAGAAGAAGAGCTTTCTCAACTCGAAGGATTTAAGGAAAAGTCGATTAAAAACCTCTTAAGAAGTATCGAAGACTCGAAAAAAACAACTCTTGCTCGTTTTATTTTTGCAATTGGAATTCCTTATGTTGGAGAAGGAACCGCTCAACTACTTGCTGACAGCGGAGGGAGCATCGAAAAGCTTGCTAAAATGTCCGAAAAACAATTGTGTGCAATCGATGGCGTTGGAGATAAAGTTGCAGATTCTATCATTGAATTCTTGGGCGATCCTTCGCATCAAAAAGAAATCGACGACCTACTCCGCTTGGGAGTTAAACCGACAGCTCAATTTCAGAAAATTGAAGGGCATGCTTTTACCGGAAAAATCTTTGTTCTTACCGGAAGCTTAGAATCACTCATTCGAAGTGAAGCTAGGACACTAATCAAAGAACGGGGAGGGGAAGTCGGTAGATCTGTAAGTAAAAAAACAGACTTTGTTCTTGTCGGGGAGGATCCTGGATCGAAATATGATAAAGCAAAAGATCTAGGAATCACAATTCTTGATGAGGCATCTTTCCAAAAAATGCTTTAACGCGCTAGCATAACCTTAAAGCAATTTTGAGGTTATCATGTTCAAAATCATTTTCGGTGGAATTATTGGGGCAATCATCTCGCTTGATGGAATATTTCTGAGTTCGGTGTGTTTCCCATCCGGAACCCATTCGGTTTCCCCATGTCGAACGATATAGACTTCTCTCAATACGCTTCTTCTCATTCCTCACATTCATATTCGAGATAATCCCACTCATTGTCGAGCAGGATTAAGTCGGAGAAGAGTCCTTTTAAGGTATTGATCACGCCTTCATGAGAGTCCTGAGGGTTCAAAACCCCATCCAACATATTTTGGAGTCCTTCTTTACTAAAGATATTGCGGAAGATATTGCGGAGTGTTTCTTGCATGATGATATTCATGATTTGTGCTGTAGGAATTCCTCCCTCACTACTTATATTGGCTGTCTCTTATACACATCT
>JAUHQH010000189.1 GCA_030408485.1 Candidatus Neptunichlamydia sp.
GTATAAAACTATGTCGAGTTTACGAAATAAACAGTGAAAAGTGAATTTTTACTTTACCAATGTCTTACAACATATTGTTATAAGGAAAAGGGATTACCATGAACTTTATTGAACAAGAAACTGTTAAAAGTAACACCAAAAAGCTTGAAGAGCTTGAAAGTGTTATTGCGAAAGCAATAAAAAAAGTTAGAGGCAGAAAAGAAAACGATCTTTGCAAATATATCCCTATGAACTCAGGGGGATATATGCATCATTTTACACTCCGTAAAATGAAATACAAGAATCCTATCCAACTCTCTTCAATGATTGAAAAATTCATTATCAATGCAGACAGACCTCTCGTCGTCCCTCCTAAGCAAAGAGCTGCCCGAGGATCGCGGAAAAAGAAAGATCAATTGCCTTTCTCAAAGCTTCAGATAGAGAGGCTTCTTAATATGGCACGATTTTCTGGCGATAAGGAAATGATCACTCTTCTTAGCCCAAAAAAATCTCTCGCACAATGCAAGCGTGAGCTGATTCAAAGTATTCGAAACGATAATGTTGATCACGAGCTTTGGAATGCTTATGTTGGAGCTATCAATGCTCGGCAGGCCCTGATTGCTGCTGGAGCAGAAGCGATGAGCGAAAAGTAAAATTCTTCTTATTATTACTGCCTCACTTCACTGAACCGCTTCAATGGGTGCCAATCGGCACCCATTTTTAGTTTATCAATCCGTTCACTTTTTTTCTTGCTTTCTAACAAGGGTACTCTATAATAAGTATGCTTGGAAACGAAACGTTCCCTACAATTTTTAAAAATGGTTTAAAAGTTTTAGCGAATGTTTCAAAAAAAAGAATTTTATAAGGAACGAAATATGACATCAACTACACGAGAATTTGGCAAGTGGAGATCGCGTCTTTGGCCGGTTCATCACTTTGAGCTGAAAAAGCTAATACCAATGGTTCTCCTCTTCTTCTTTATCCTTTTCAACTATACAATCCTAAGAGATACCAAAGACACCCTCGTTGTAACTGCAGCGGACGGATCTCAGGTTATCCCATTCTTAAAACTATGGGCGGTGTTGCCTTGTGCAATTCTCTTTATGTTGATTTATGCTAGACTTAGTAATAAACTCAGCAAACCTGTCCTTTTTTACAGCACAGTGATTCCTTTTATTGCGTTCTTTGGACTTTTTGGTACTGTTCTCTATCCTCTTAGAGAATCTCTTCACCCTCATGAATTCTCCGATTGGTTGCAAGCAACCCTACCTGCAGGTGCAAAAGGATTGGTCGATGTCATTCGTAACTGGACATTTTCTCTGTTCTACGTGATGTCAGAACTTTGGGGAAGTATGGCAATCTCCCTTTTGTTCTGGGGATTTGCAAACGATATCAATAAGGTTTCTGAATCTAGAAGGTTCTACACAATCTTCTCGATGTTCGCAAATATTTCTTTGATTATATCAGGAACATTTATCCAATGGGCTGCAAATATCCGTGAAAAGATCACTGCTGCAGATCCATGGCAAGTCACCCTTAACTACACCATGTCTATGGTTGTGATCGCAGGACTGTTAGTTATTGGCATCTACTGGTGGATCAATAAGTATGTCTTAACAGATAAACGTTTATACGATCAAAGTGAACAAAAGACAGCGAAGAAATCTAAGCCAAAACTTTCGATGAAAGAGAGCTTCATGTATCTCGTCCGCTCGAAATACCTTGGATGTATCGCGATCCTCGTTATGGCTTATGGAATTTCAATCAACCTTGTTGAAGTCACTTGGAAAGATCAGCTCCATCACCAATATCCTGATTATAATGATTACCAAGCCTTTATGGGTGGTTTCTCGACAAAGACAGGGATTATTACGATCTTCGTAACCTTCTTCCTTGGAGGAAACATTGTCCGTCGATTCGGATGGGGTAAAACAGCTCTTATTACTCCAATCATGCTGATGGTAACAGGAGTGGCTTTCTTCTCGTTCATCATCTTTGGTGGAAGCCTCCAAGCAATGATTCAAGCTTTAGGATCAACACCTTTAATGCTTGCCGTTATTTTTGGTACCATCCAAAATATTGCGAGTAAATCATCTAAATACTCCTTCTTTGACCCTACAAAGGAAATGGCTTACATTCCTCTTGGTCAAGAAGAGAAAGTTAAAGGTAAAGCCGCAATTGACGTTGTGGGTGCAAGACTTGGTAAATCGGGTGGATCTCTCATCCAACAAGGCCTTTTCCTTGCTCTCAATACCGCTGTTGTCGGTGTGATTGCTCCCTATGTAGCGGTTGTTCTTTTTGGAATTATCTTTGCTTGGGTCATTGCCGCACGCTCTCTTAATAAGCAGTTCCTTAATCTTAGCGCAAAGAGAGAAGAAGAAAAAGTGCTCCAAGAACGAAAAGAAAAACAAGTGGAAGATGCAGAGCCTGCTGCTAAACTGGAAGCTCCTGCTGAGCCTGCTTCAACAACTTAAGGAAAGACTTGATATCTTTTCGAAAAGCCTCTCTTTTCAGAGAGGCTTTTTTATGAGCCCATTCAACCGCGAAGTGCGGCAACCCCTACGGTGATTTTTATAGTAAACATCGCCTGACCAGAAATCAGAGATGCCACTTCTTATAGTATTTTTAATAAATGGTATTAACTCTCTTTTTTCTGTAACAAGAAGAAGGTTTTTTTGCTTAAGAAAATTTCCCAAGTCGATTTTTTTGCAAGAGGAACATCTTTTGAGAGGTATATACAGGATTTACTTCAACACATACCCCTCCTAACCACTCAAGCTTGTACTTATAAATTTGCCTCTTGAATTCAGACCAGCCCTGACTTAAGATAGCCCTTTAAGGCCAGGTTTTGCCTTACCATTTTTGCTCGGACTTTTTATTGTACCACTAGGATAGGAGATTTACTCATATTACTAATTTTCAAACCTTCAGTGACAGTCATCGAGTGATTTTTGCTGAGATGCGTTGAAAGCTTATGTTGAAAATCTCGTATTGCAGATCTTGCTGCGGATTTTCTGAATCTTTCTTTTTTGCTAGCCGTTTTTAAGCTTTAGCGGGTTTGCTTTGTAGTTTTTTAAAGGCGTTTAAGGTGTCAAAGGATTCTCCATTAGAGCAAGGAGCCAACTTTTAATCTCAAGATCAACTCCTATAGAGCTAACAGAGCATCTTTCAAAAATCCATAACTTTCATAGCTTGTGCTTGTTTTCTGAGCGCTCCAAATTCACAGCTAGAAGCTTGTTCCACAGAAAACGACAATGCCCAGATTATTTCATCCATCTTCTGCAGTTACTCAATCCTTAGCTTCACCCTGAATTTGAATGCTTTTCTTACAATCATATTTAAACTATATTCTTGGTCTATGAATACTTCAGCTTTATTTGGTCTTTACCACTAAATATCAAAAGACTTGTTTTCCTAAAGAACACCTAACATTCATGAATAAGGTATTCGAATCTGTGTGTATTGATTTCGAATCAAAGCTAATGGAATTCGATGCTGAAAAGGATCATGTTTATCTTCTAATACATT
Source organism: Candidatus Neptunichlamydia sp. (assembly GCA_030408485.1). Classification (GTDB taxonomy): domain Bacteria; phylum Chlamydiota; class Chlamydiia; order Chlamydiales; family Simkaniaceae; genus Neptunichlamydia. The sequence goes on from JAUHQH010000189.1 coordinate 3,508, forward strand.
ATTTAAGAAAATCTTTTGATGATCCTTGCGGAAAATTTTTGGGGAATGCTTTTTTGTCTCCAAGCTACTTCTATCTTCAAGAAGAGGTGAAAACAGAGATTCTTGTCAGACGAATCGGAGATTTCTCTAGTCTTTTAGAGGCAATGTGACCTACTCTCA
>JAUHQH010000190.1 GCA_030408485.1 Candidatus Neptunichlamydia sp.
GAAATAAAATAAAATGAATGGATGAAAATTTACGTTATCATCCTGAATTGGAATGGTAGAGATGATACCTTCGCCTGCCTCTACAGTTTGGCAAAAGTTAAAACACCTCATGAAGTGGTGGTGGTTGACAATGGTTCAACAGACGATTCTGCGTCCGCAATATCTACCTCGTTCCCAGATGTTTATTTGATCCAAACAGGAGAAAACATAGGTTACGCTGAAGGGAATAATGTTGGGATTCGATATGCCCTAGAAAAAGGGGCCGATTTTGTCTTCATTCTAAACAACGACACCACAGTTGAACCTGATATTCTCCAGGCTTTTTTAAAAAGAGATGCTCTCATTCAAGGAGGTAAAGCTCATTTGATGAGCGATCCTAAAACTCTTGATCATCTCGGAGGAAATTGGAATTCTCAGAAAGGAGAATTCGACCTTATTGGAGCCAAAGCCCCTGCAAGTGAATGGAGACACCCGATCTCTCTTGACTATGTCTGTGGTGTTGCTCTTTTTGTTCAAGCTGAGGTGTTTAGAAAAGTTGGTCTTTTTGAACCCCGTTATTTTCTTTTTTGGGAAGACAGTGATTTTTGCATCCGGGCAAAGGAAGGAGGTTTTTCAGCAACTGTTTGCCCCGAAGCAATCCTCTATCATAAGGTATCGGCTTCATTTTCAGGAGGAAAGCCCCATATGACCTATTTTTGGTGTAGGAATCGCCTGCTGTGGATTGAACGGAATTGTACCGCTAATGAGAAAAAAGTTCTGATGAGAAAAATTCGGGGTGATTTTTTTCATGTCCTCAAACTTTACCTCCTTAAGTCTTTGCAGCTTTTATTTTCCAGAAAAACTAAAGAGCGAAGGGCTCGCCTTCGCACCTATCGAGCACAGCTTGCAGGAATAAAGGATTATTTCGTGAAGCGTTTTGGAAATGCCCCTTCTTGGCTTTTCAAAAAATAGCCTCCACTTTATACAATATAAGGGATAAGGGGGATAGATTCATGAGCACTATTTTCGTTCTCAACTGCGGAAGCTCTTCAATAAAATTTCAACTGGTTGAACCAGAGTCGGGTAACGTTCTTCTTAAAGGAATTGCTGTAGGACATCGTGTCGTCCACGGTCGAGAAGCATTTACAAAATCGATAAATATCGATGAGACTACCTTAAATAAAATCAAAAAAATAAGCCACTTAGCACCACTCCACAACCCAGTCAATGCATTGGGAATTGAAATCATGCAAGAAAAGTTTCCGGAATTGCCCCAAGTAGCTGTTTTCGATACCACTTTTCACCAGACACTTCCAGAAAGAGCTTACCTTTATGCCATTCCGTATGAATATTATCAAAAATATCAGGTCCGCCGGTATGGTTTCCATGGAACAAGTCATCGCTATGTAGTGAAAGAAGGGGCAAAAATGATTGGAAAACCCTTAGGAGAAACCTCTTTCATCAGTTGCCATTTGGGAAATGGCTGCAGTATTGCAGCCGTAGAAAATGGAAAAAGTATCGACACCAGTATGGGCTTGACTCCTTGAGAAGGACTTGTGATAGGAGAGCGCTCTGGAGATTTAGATCCCAGCATTGTAGGGTTGCTTGCAGATCATCTAAAAATCTCTGCCGATGACATCATTGAAAATCCCACCGCTGAGGAACTTGGCCGGTATTGCCATTCAATGCGCTGACTCTGCTGATCGATTTGGCATCTCTGCTCGTGTTGCTATGATTTAGGTATAGCACTGGAACTTCAGGAAGCAGGAAAAGAGGTCATAAAAGTAACCCATGCTACAGAGCTCGTGAAAAAAATGCACCCTGATATCCTTACTTGATGGTCCTTTGCAGTATGATGCTGCGTCTACCCCAGATGTTGCTGCGAAAAAAGCTCCTAAAAATCCGATTGCTGGAAAAGCAACAGTCTATGTTTTCCCAGATCTGAATACTGCAAACACAATGTATAAAGCAGTTCAGAGAAGTGCAGACGTTCTTTCTATTGGTCCAATGCTTCAAGGTTTAAAAAAACCTGTCAATGATCTTTCACGAGGTGCTCTCATTGATGAGATCGTCTATACGATTGCTATTACAGCTATTCAAGCAGAATAAAGAAAACTTGGGCATAAACCCAACAAAGTGCTATAAAGACAGAAATAACCTGTCTATTAAGAATGGTAACAATGAAAAGACTAATAAAAACATTGACTCTTCTTGGACTTATGGGAAGCTTTTTGCTTTTATTTACCGGATGTGACTCTAATCGAGAAGTTGTCAGTAATATTGATGAAAAAGAAGCAAACGTTATTCTGGTTCTACTAGAAAGTAAGGGAATCCCTGCCTCCAAAAGTGCTGCTGCTACAAGCGCAATTGGGAGTGAAGGCAGTGGAGCAAAGTATGCGATCATGGTCCCTGAAAAATATTCGATTGAAGCGATTGCTTATCTCAACCAAAACGGTTTCCCAAGAACAAAAGGAGCCACTCTTCTCGATCTTTTTGCTAAGCAAGGTCTGATGACTTCAGATAAAGAAGAAACCATTCGTTACCAAGCAGGTCTTGCACAACAACTCACCAATACAATTATGATGATTGATGGTGTGATTGATGCAAATGTGCAACTCTCTTTTCCTCCCGAAGAAACAACATTAGGAGGACAAGAAGCGACACAAAAAAGAATCACCGCAGCAGTATATGTGAAACACCAAGGGGTTATCGACGACCCAAATATTCACTTAGAAAATAAAATCAAAAGACTGATTTCTGGTAGTGTCTCTGGCCTAGATATCAATGATGTGACTGTTGTTTCTGATCGTTCACGTTTTACAGATATTACTTTGGAGCAAATGCCAGAAGCCCTTGCAGGAGAATATGTCAGTATTTGGAACATTGTCATGAGCAGAAAATCTGTGACTCGCTTCCGTGTTCTTTTCTTTATCATCACTGCGATCGCCGTCATATTAGCTATTATCTTAGGTTGGATTAGCTGGAAATTTTACCCACATCTCAAGAAAAAAGGTGGGCTTAAAGAGCTCTTCAACCCTATTCCTCTCCTCAATACCCTTAAGAAAAAACCTCCGTCTAACCCGCCAGGAGAAGGAGAAGAATAAGGATTGAATAAGGCGTCATGGATTTCTTTTCGTAGTTTGTTGGAACAAAAAGGTCAATCGTCTTTTCTCCATTTCCTTTCTCCTCCAGAGCAAGAAAAGTTCCAAAGTGTTGCTCCCTCTAAGAGAGACCCCTTTGCTACTTCCTACTCTATGGAGGAGCGACTGAGCAGAGTTCATTACTCATGGCTCATTGCTTTCTTAGAACGGTTTGCTGAAGGAGACAAAGAGATGATCCTTTCATCTCTAGATAGAAATCAAGCTGAACGTTTGCAAGAACATTTTAAGGTGAACGGAGAAAGGTTTCATCTTAAAAAAGGAGCAAAAAACTACTTAATTAAGGCGATTTATGAATGGTTGATTTCTGACCAGAAGGAATTTTTACCTCTCGAGTTTTTACCGGACCATCCGCTTAAACCCTTAGCAGATTTATCTAAAAAAAAGTTGCAAAAACTTGTTGATTACTTAGGTCTGCATGATTTAGCTATAGAACTCAAGGATGTCATCAAGTCTGATCAAATAAAAAAGGTCCAAAAAGTCCTGACACTTGAGCAACGAAGGTTCTTAAAAAAACAAATTAAAGTAAAAGATCCCATCACCTTTTCAAGACTCAATTTAGATGGCTGGAATGAGGATAGGGATGGGGGGAAACTGAAAGCCATTCTCCATCATCGTGGATTTAATCGACTTGCTAAGGCGCTTTTCGGATGTCATCCCTCGCTTTTATGGCATATCTCCCATACATTAGACACAGGCAGAACAAAAATATTACGCAAGTTTTTTACAGATATCAAAAACGATGAAGCACATGCGGCTTTAATCAATCAAACCTTAGAGTTAATTCAATGATAATGGGATACCTTCATGACTAAATACTTTTCATTAATCTATTCGGGTGAAATCAGTCGGGGCTCTGAAGAAAAAGTGATTCCTTCGGATGCGTTTAGCGAACTTTTAAGCTCTATTGAAGTTTTAAATAAAGCTAAGGAAGACGTAAAAAATTACCTAAGTAACAATAAAGAAGAATGCCAAAAGCTTCTGGAAGAAGCTAAAGAAGCGGGATTCAATGAAGGACTTTCAGAATTCAATAAACAGATTCTTCACTGTCTCTTATACACATC
>JAUHQH010000191.1 GCA_030408485.1 Candidatus Neptunichlamydia sp.
GAGATGTGTATAAGAGACAGGTATAAGATGGAGAAAAAGAAAACAACACATCCAGAAATTAAAGGTCTACTTACCCTTGTGGGGAGCATTCTTTTATTTTTATGCATGGTCAGTTTTATTCATGGAAACCCCCGAGCCAATTGGTTTGGTGTTGTGGGGTATGGAACTGGGCTGAGTTTACTTTGGTTATTTGGTTTATCAGCTTATTTTGTTGCAGCCTATATCGGATGGATTGGATGGAAAATGCTAATGGGAGGTGTTCCTAAACAGCTGAAAATGAAAACGCTCTATTTCTCGATTGGCATTATCTCCTTATCGATGCTTTTAAATCTTCTGATAGAAGTAGGAGGGTGTACAAATGGATTTATCGAACGTCGCCTTTTTTCTGAAATTTACTTAAGCAATTACCCTTTTCCCCACAAAGTTGTCCGGTTTAACTTAGGTGGGGTTCCCTTTTACTATTTACTCCGAGATATTCCAACATTTAACTTGCAACACTTACTGAGCAATGTGGGTGTCATGATTACTTTTTCACTCACCGGGCTCATGTCTCTGATCCTTTTTACAAATACACGGATCATTCCACTGCTTAAAAGCTCGCGTGTCATTCTGAAAGTCACGTGGGATTTTCTTAAAAATGTTGTTAAAGATTTTAAACCCATTAGGGTAAAAAGACCTTTTCTACCGATTCAAAAGGTCCAGCACCAACCTGAAGTACGAAAAGTGACTCAGACTGCTGAAGAGGTAGAGGAACCATCAGATTTAAAGATCACAACCCACCACGAAAAGCGAACAGAAATGGGGAAAGTCAAGAATATGGATACCAAGTCCTATTCAGGAGCTTTCAAGCGCTTTCGCCTTCCCCCATTAAATCTACTGACAAATGCCAAGAAAGTTGACAAGCCCACGCTTAAAAAAGATATAGAAAAGCAAGCAAAAATCTTGGAAGAGACCCTTCTTAGTTTTGGGGTTGAAGGAAAGGTTGGCGAAGTTAACTGCGGTCCAACAATTACCTCCTTTGAAGTGCATCCTCCAACAGGTGTTAAGGTTCAAAAGATCAAAGTTCTCGAGAATGATATCGCTTTGAATCTCCAAGCAAAATCGATCCGGATAATCGCTCCGATTCCTGGAAAAGCTGCCGTAGGAGTTGAGGTTCCCTCCCTATATCCTCAAGAAGTGGGCTTTAAAGAAATGCTCAGTGAATATCAAAAAAGGACAAAAAGACTTCATATCCCTGTCATGATCGGGCAAACAGTTTCTGGTGATAATGTTGTTTGTGATCTGACAAAAATGCCCCATTGCATCATTGCTGGAGCCACAGGTTCAGGTAAATCGGTTTGTATCAACAGTATTGTCATGTCGATTTTGATGACAGCCCGTCCTGATGACGTCCGCCTTCTTCTGGTTGATCCAAAAAAAGTTGAGCTCAGTTCCTACGCTAATCTCCCCCACATGATCGCTCCAGTCATTACTGAAGCAGATGGGGCCTATAAAGCTTTAAGCTGGCTCGTTAAGGAAATGGGTGAGCGGTATGAGATGTTAAAGCGACTCAAACTCCGTAACATCAATGCATTTAATCATCGAGAATATCATCCTGAAAAAGAAGGGGAACTCGAAATGGAGATTCCGCGAAAAATGCCTTATATCGTTGCGGTTATCGATGAATTTGCTGATTTGATGATGGCTTCCAGTTCAGATCTAGAAACCCCGATTGCTCGGATTGCACAAATGGCACGCGCTGTAGGGATTCATCTCATCTTAGCAACCCAACGCCCTTCTCGTGAGGTGATTACTGGGCTCATTAAAGCAAACTTCCCCAGCCGCATCTCCTTTAAAATGGTCAGTCGGGTCAATAGCCAAGTCATCCTCGATGAAAATGGAGCAGAAAGTCTCTTAGGAAATGGAGACCTCCTCTTTCTCCCTCCTGGATCCCATCATCTTACCCGTGCTCAAGGGGTTTTTGTCCGCGATGAAGATATCAACCGTGTCATTGAACACGTTGAAAATCAAGCAGGGCCGCAATATCTCATTAAATCTTTTGATCAAATGTCCCAAACCGACTTGTTGTCCAAAGATGGCGAACCGAGTGGCAAAGATGATCTCTATTCCCAGGCCTATCAAATCATTACGGAAACAGGGACTGCATCAACCACTTTCCTCCAACGTAAGCTTAAAATTGGCTATGCAAGAGCTGCTTCTCTCATGGATGAGCTCGAAGAAAATGGAGTGATCGGTTCTCTTGATGGCAGTCGCCGACGTGTTCTCCTTAAAAATGAATAGTAATTAATTGCTGTAGAGTTAAGATGCGGTTAGAAAGAGGTATAGACTTCCTTATACCCCAGAAAAAAAAGAACCTCTTAATTGCCAACCCTTCTACGACGTTGCAACAGCAAAGATGGGGCCTTGCTGCGCTCAAAAAAACCCAAGAATTTCAGCCCGATCTTCCAACTTTCAGCAGCGCCTTAAAAGAAAACTAGGGTAGGCTCAATGCCGAAACACAACATTTAACAGTATCTCGATTCCTCCTACAAAACCTCCAAAAGGAGTATACAGGGAGACTTTCCGATCTTAGTAGCTACTAGCTTCGAAGTGTCTCGATATTTTGACACTTTTAGGAGTTAAAAAAGATGTCAATAAATAGGTTGAAAATTAGAATGGATGGCGGCTCGAAAGTGGGAGTTGTCATATAAAGACGCTCTTTTAAGTGTTCATTGGAACCAAACACCTAGGATTAGACCTTGGCTATTACAATTAAAAGAATATCTCCACTCACAGGTCTCACTATTGATAGAAGTAAAAGAAAGAAACTGAAATTTTTGGTTAGAGGAAAACAAAGGATTTTCAATAGAGGAAGCAAATCAAGTCATCGACGCTATCGAAAAGCTGAAAATATCAAAAGCAAATCAATATCCGAACCCTAAAAGCTACCTTTCAATATTTAAGTTTTCAGTAGAGGACGTTATTCAGCGATCGAGAGTTCCCAAAAAACGTACCATTGTCATTATCAATGCTTTCTCTGCCCTCTCAAAGGAGGGAATGGAAGGGTTTAACAGTATGAGAGATTTTAATCACAAAAATGCATTTCCAATCATTAGGATTGATGGAGGAGAATTTATCAACTTTTAAGCCTATAGCTTGTGGGAAACCCTTTATAATGAGAACCCTTTCTTTTGGTTTCTAGAGGATAAAGAATATGTCGATAAGGCATCTAAGCACAGGGGCGAGTTTGCTGAAAGTTTTGCAGCCCAACGATTAAAAAATGTCTTCGGTAAAGAGAGTGTTTATAGGAACATCAAGATTTTTGAAGAAAAAAGGAAAGGGGGGAAATCGATGTGCTGATCACATTTAGCCATATTGGTATCGTGATTCAAGATTAAGTCTAAAAAGCTAACTACTAAAGCTCGCGGAGGGGACAGAGATCAACTTGACGATGACTTTCAGAAGGCTATACAGACTGCGTATGATCAAGCCTATCGTTGCGCAAATCTACTTCTCCAACAAGAAGATCTAACTTATCAAGAGAAGATTACTAAAAAAGAGGTAAAGATCGAAAACAACTCCGAAACAATTTTTCCCGTTGTTCTTCTCTCCGAACACTATCCGGCGCTTACAGCTCAAGTAGATCAATTTTTACATTCATTCCTCTTGACAAACAGGCAGTCTCTATTCCAATTACCCCTGATGGAAAATTTGCTTATGTGACTGCAAGTCCAAATGTCGTTGTCATTGATATAGCAACAAACGCCGTTGTTAAAACAATCCCAGTTGGAATATCTCCTCATAAAATTGCTATTTCACCTAATGGAACAATTGCTTATATCGCTGAGAGGTCTTCAAAGATAATTCATGTAATTAGTACGACAACCAATACAGTTATTAAACAGATCGCTCTAAAAAATCCGGCGTCTTGTATCGCATTTTTGCCTAACGGAAAGTTTGTCTACGCCCCAATTTCACGTTTTAATGTTGTAAGTATGATCGATACAGCCGCCAGTACTGTTGTTGAGAATGTTGAGATAGGAGATCCCTCTGCAGGTGTTGCAAGTACTCCCGATGGACGCTTTGTGTATGTAGCTCATCCAAATAAAGATAACGTCTCTATCATCGATACAACAACCAACATAGTTACAGCAACCATTTCTGTAGGATCAAATCCAATAGCCATTGCTATAACACCTGATGGCAATTTTGCCTATGTAACAAATCAAAACTCTGAAAATGTTAGCGTCATCAATACTGAAACAAACGCCGTGGTAGCTACAGTTCCCATAGGAAGAGGCCCTATAGGTATTGCAATTACTCCAGATGGAAGTTTTGCCTATATTGCAAATAGCAGTGGTGATCTCAGTGTTATCGACATTGCGACAAACTCTATGACAACAACAATCCCTTTTGGAATTGCAAACCCCTCTATGATTGTCATTACTCCAAATCCTCACTTTACCCCTCAAGGAAATTTGACCGCTACAGCAGAAAGTAAAAGCGATAGCTTTTTAGTTGAATCTGATATTTACATCCAACTGAGTTGGTCCATACCTCTTGAAGGAGTCATTCCTATCCACTATAAAATTTATCGCGACGGAGTCCTGATAGCAACAATCGCTAGTGGTGATACTCGAGCGTATAAAGATCATAATCGGAAGAAAAATAAAACATATAGCCATCTAATTGTCGCTGAAGATGAGCAAGGGCCTCTCGCTTCGACAACTACAACCATTAAAGCAAAGTAAGGTACCTATGAATGAAACAAAAGTTTTCACATTTCTTCTAACCCTTTTCCTCATGCTCCAAAGTGATTTTGCTTTTAGTCAACAGCTTTTTTTATGTCACAGGAAAAGGGAGCAGTGACATTAGTGGGTTTCCCGCAAAAAAGTGGATAGTTATGATCTAGACTCTTCAAAAGATTGAGAGAGAATATAAAGTGAAGAAATTTGATACTGATATTTAAGAAAAGTGGGGTTGAGCTGGTAATTCGGAGCATTTGCACTCATAACGTTGTTTACCTCCCATTTTTAGTAGTATGACTCCTCTCACACCTCCTGCAGTCAGTCATGTTGCTTCCTCATTTTCATTCATGAAGAGCTTGTTTTACATGATCATAATAAAATTTCTATCTATAAAAAATGCATACTCTCACGATTTTAAAGGACTTTCTGAGGACGTTTCGTAAGAAAGAAGTTAGAAAATTATGTCAGTCCTCAACACCCCCCTTAGAGATCTTCCTATAAGGGTTTTTGCATATAATCCCTTCCAATCGTTGGAAAAACTAACTCAACTACTTGATATTTTTTGGGACAGATAGCTCCAAAAATGTAAGCGTATTCAAATTGTTGTTTCCGAATCATTCGAGGAACGAGTCCCTCGTCTTAACTCAAATTCTGCTTACAGATTAACCCCTTTGACCCACTCTTGCCTTGTCTTGAAACCAAATCCTCAACCTATTCTGGAGTAATGTTTTCTGGCAAAACTTCAACTACTTTTCCTTGGAATTTTTTTTAAAGTCTTCTTGAATCATTAGATCGGATTTTGAATGTTTTGATCGCGCAGAAATCCACGAAAACCCGTAACGTATCAAAGATATGATACACAATTGATAGGGCGTAATCGACACAAAATGCTTCCTTAAGCAAAACTTGAATATCTTGTGCCCGAACTCTTCTTCCTGCGCGTAGAGCTTGTAATTTCTCAATTTTTGATTTAAAGACAACCATTAAGAAAAGTGGAAAAAAATTGATCAAGAATTAATTACATATATATACAAGTATCTTAATTACAATAGCTTAATTTAAATAGATTAATGATTCGTGCTTTTTATCTCAAATTTGCATTACAATAGACAGTGCCGGGGAACTCCTAGAATAAAGTCGTCCGAACCAGGTCAGGACAGGAATGTAGCAGCCTTTAGGATACCCCTTTATGCCAGGAGAACTTCTCCGGCCCTTTTTGTGTACAGCCTTCATCTGAATTAGCCCTGTCTCTTATACACATC
>JAUHQH010000192.1 GCA_030408485.1 Candidatus Neptunichlamydia sp.
TTTTATGGCATAATGTGTAGTGTAGGGACATGCACTACTCAAGACCCAAATTTTTTTATGATTTAAGACAATTTCTTATTTGTAAATATTCTTTCCTATCTTAGAAAAGAGATTGGATCAAAGCTTTACTCTTCCCAAAAGAGAGATTTCCTCTATAGAAGTTTTTCGAGATGTGGATGATGTGCTTATCGATTAAGAATCTCAAAAGAAGATATTCTGGAAAGAAAAAGAGTCACACGGGGGAAAATACCCTGAAGAAATGGAAAGTTCCATGATTTGAAATGATTGAAAAAAGAAGACATCACCTCATCCATTTCTAAAGGATATTCTGTATGGGGGGATAGAGAATATACAGAGATCGATTCTTTATTTCTTGATCAAGTAGAAAGTCCATCTTCCTAAGAAGAAGAAAAAAAAGATGTCTCTAACTGCATTAGAACTATCAAATAATAAAGCGATTAGCTCTTTAAGAATGTCTGTCGAGCATCCGATAGGAGGGATGAAAAGATGGGGATGGGTGCAAACTCCCATAAGCAATAAAAATTGGTCCATAGAAGATAGAATGCCATTGCTATGTGCCGACCTTTGGAGCTTCCATCTTAGTCGACGCTAAACGGCAAAGCTGGTGGAATCATTGATCTATTTTTTATTACGCAACAAGTCTATAGTGCTTTTTCCCGAAAATCTAGTGAAAACCTCATCCAAAAAATGATAACTAAAACAAAATATTCTAGCTATACACCTCTCGAAAGAGGAGAGAGTACCGACTTGGAAAAAAATACCAGGTATTATACCATCTGTCAAAAATAATATGTAGAATTGGATATGATCTTTTTGGCTAAAATTGTTTTTTCGATCTTACTAATTAACAAGTAGTTAACTTCGATCTCTAAAAGCAATTTTATCATGAGAATCTCTGCGCTACTTACTTGTTATTATTGTCTCCTCCCAGGAGGATTGAAGACCCTTGCCTTTAAATTGACAAGCAAGAAGGTGAGCCTTTAGAAGATGACAGTCGATTTCAAATCGACCCCTAATGAATCCCTCGACTTATATGCGAGTGAGCGAGGCGTTTTTTAGTTTTGATAAATGGTATTAATTCATGCTTAAGATTACCAGTCTTCAGAATCCAAAAATCAAACAAGTGGTTAAGCTGCGGAATAAGCGAGAGCGAGACCAGACGCAGTCGTTCTTAATTGAAGGATATCGTGAACTATCACGTGCTGTTAAAGGAGGCGTTCCTCTTGTCTCTCTTTTTTATTCTCCCGACCACTTTTTGGGGAGTAATGAGAATAGTTTGATTCAAGAGATTCGTGAACAAGGGATTGAGACGTTTGAAGTTAATAAAGGGGTCTTTCAAAAGATCTCCTATCGCGATCGTCCTGATGGGCTCCTTGCTGTTGCTATACAAATTCATCTCACCTTGCAAGACCTCGATTATAAGATGTCCAATGAATACCCTCCCTTTTTCTTAGTGGCTGAAGCGATTGAAAAACCTGGAAACTTAGGCTCTATCCTCCGCTCATCCGATGCAACTGGTGTGGATGCGCTCTTTGTCTGTGATCGGTGCACCGATATCTATAACCCCAATGTTGTTCGGGCCAGTGTCGGGACCCTGTTTACTGTTCCCGTTTTAGAAGTGAGTAGTGAAGAAGCCATTGAGTGGCTCAAAAATCATCAGATCAATATGATAGCGACCAGTCCCGATGCAAAGGAGAGCTTTACTAAAGCTGATTTATCCGGCCCTGTTGCTGTGGCAATGGGAACCGAACAGTTGGGCCTTTCCGACAAGTGGATGGAAGCATCCGATCTACAAGTCAGTATCCCCATGCGTGGGATTGCTGATTCCTTAAACGTTGCCGCTGCAACCACCCTCTTTCTTTATGAAGTCCTCCGCCAACGCTCTTGAAATCCTTTTTGGAGCAGAGGTTATTTAGCGATGAGCTCAGGAAATATTACAGGATGAGATGATTGAGTCATACGAGGTGAACCCTTAGAAGATGACAGTCGATTTCAAATCAACCCCTAATGAATCTCTCGACTTGTAGGCGAGGCGTTGTTTAGT
>JAUHQH010000193.1 GCA_030408485.1 Candidatus Neptunichlamydia sp.
CCTAACCAATGACACGTTTTTCCTTCACTTGAAGGAATGTGAATCTAGGTTCAATTATAGGACGGGAGGCATTAGAGGAAAAAGCTCTAAAAATTATGAAGAAATCAGGAATTTGCTAGCCCCAAGACCCAATAATTTAATTAAGATCTTGTTTCTTCACAAGAATTTCTGACAAAAGAATGAGATTTTTTTTATTTTTTATGCCCTCGACAAGTTTTCCAATCCGAGGTTTCTTCTTTCGATAGAAGACTTCTTTTTTCACAACCTGTGAAAGCTTCACAGGTTTAATCTTTTTAATACTTACCGAAGGCTCTGGTTCAATTTTGGGTTGCAGCGGCGGTCGAGGAGCAGGACGTATTATCTTTTTCTCCTGTTCTTTCTTTTCCTTTACTCTTTTGTGGAGCCCCTTAAGAATAGAGGCGCCAATTAAAATTAAAAGAGGATACAGTCCCTCAATGCTTTGACTCATCTTCATCCTCATATTTAGACAGAGCATCTCTCATTTTTGTATCTGACTGAAGATTTTTGAGTTTATAAAAGTCCATCACACCAAGATTTCCCATTTTAAAGGCTCCCGCAATGGCCTTTGGAATTCCTGCCTCAGCAAGAACGACTTGCGCTCTATTTTCCTGTTCTACGGCAACAGCCATCGCTCGACGTTCCTCAGCTTTTGCTTGTGCTACTTGCTTATCAGAATTCGCTTGATCAATCTTGAGTTGCGCTCCAATATTATCGCCCACACTAATATCGGCAATGTCGATCGATAAAATCTCAAAAGCTGTCTGAGCATCGAGTCCTTTATCAAGAACAAGACGCGTAATGAGTTCTGGTGCCTCTAAAACGTCAGCATGAGTTGTGGAAGAACCAATGGCATTGACAATCCCTTCGCCAACACGAGCAATAATTGTCTCTTCTGTTGCTCCCCCAACAAGCTGCTTAATATTTGTCCGAACGGTTACCCTTGCACGGCATAGGAGCTGAACCCCATTCTTTGCAACTGCTGTGATATATTGTTTAGGATCTGAACTCGGACAATCAATAACCTTGGGATTTACTGATGTGCGTACAGCTTCTAAAATATCACGACCAGCAAGATCAATGGCTGTTGCTTGGCGCCAATCCAGAGGAATGTTTGCCTTGTCAGCGGCAATCATGGCACGGACAACTTCTAGAACACGTCCTCCTGCTAGAAAGTGTGTTTCAAGATCAGAGACGGTAATATTTTTGAGACCCGCCTTATAAGAATTAATGCGCGCATTGACAATCACTTGAGGAGGAATTTTCCTCAAACTCATTCCAATAATGTTAAACAGGGAAATCGGCGTTCCAGAAACAAATGCCTGAAACCAAAGTTTGATATATTTCCCTAAGATAAAGATAAAAATCAACCCGATGATCCCCATCAAGATAATCAAGGCATAAATACCTAGTGCAGCGCCTTCCATAAGAGTCCTCAATTAGTAAAAATTTGTCATTGTTTTCTGACGATGAGCCTTGCGCCCTCGCCGGCAATGATTTTAACAGATTCACCCTTTTTAATATAAAGACTTTCGGACACCGCTTGGTGTCTTTTCCCCTCTACTCTAACATAACCTGATGGCTTTAAGTCAGTAATGGCTTCACCAGGTTTTCCAATCATCTCTTTATCAAACTCAGAGGCCAAATAGTTTGACTGCTTTTCTTTGGCAAACATCGCAGGTTTTTGCTTTAGCTTCCATAGGGCCATTTTGATCGTTAGAACTAACAAGACGATGATGGCAATCACAAAAATAATGATTTGCCACGGGGTTGCTAACTCCCAAATGAAAAGAAGAATTGACAAACAAAAACCCACTCCACCAAGGACTCCCAAAACAGCTCCAGGAACAAAAAACTCTAGATAAATAAGGATTAATGAAAGAAGTGCTATTCCAATCGCAGCTAACATGAAAAATCCCTTTGCTCTTTGAGAGATTTTACGATCACTTTACTCCCCTCAATCTTCACCACTTCAATTGGATTATTTGTTTCTAAATAGCCTGTTATACAAACTGCATCAAAAAGGTTTTCACCAATGTGAACTTTTCCTGAAGGGCGAAGGGGGGTAACTGCCTCCCCTAATTCGCCAATCTCTGGCATCAATTCTCTCGGAACTCCCGAAACATACCCTTCTTTTTTCTCTTGTTCTCCCTTTAAAATGAGTTTCGAAAAGCGGAAAAATCGATGAGAGAAAAAGTGGGCCATTAAAATGATCATGATGATGGCAAAGATGAGCCCACCACATAACCATGCGAGTTTTTCAATAAATACCACGCCAACCAATTTAAATATTCCTGGTTCTAAGAGGTTTAGACGATCAATTCCTGGAAGGATTAAAGCAAAGAGGCCGATAATGGTCAAGAGAATCCCCATGATCCCGACAATGCCAAACCCTGGAATCACAAAAAGTTCCAAAGCTAGAAGAATAAAACCGATACAAAGAATAATGATTTCGATCCAGCTGATAGCGTGGCTGGCAAAACTCGAAATAAGGATCAAGGCTAAACAACCGAGGGCAATAGAGCCCGGAACTCCAAATCCTGGAGTATTGATCTCGATATAAAACCCAATAACAAGGCCAATAAAAAGAAGAGTAGCAACAATGGGATGGGTCAAAACGGTGAAAAAAGTGATTCTCCAATCTTGATAATCGATCATCATGGTATGAGAAATCTTTTTCAATGTCGGTTCTTCAAAAGCAAGAAGCTTGCTTGCAGGCCAAACCCCTTGATTCCACTCCTTTTCAGTAATTTCAGGAAGGGCTTGGTAAGGAACTTCAAAATCAGCAACTCCTAAGTCGACCATCTGTTTTGCATTTAAAGTGAGTAGTTTTCCTCGCCCTGAAATAATCAAATCAGGAGAAGACCCAGAATTGATTACATCGATTTCATGTCTCAGTTTGACGATTTTATGGTTCCGGAGAACAAGGATCAGATCTTTGTCAACCATTGCCTCTGCTATTATAGGATTCCTTCCATAAAAGCTTGCGATGTTTGCAAACTCTGCTCTCAGAGCCGAATTCACTTTTTCAGAAGCTGTAACCATCTGTCCTTCTTGACCTAAGATCACCGGTTCAGCTGCACCCATCAATGAGCTAGGAATCGAGCCGATAAAACGGCAGGAATATGCAAGCATTGCCCCCGCTGACACTGCCCAATTATTGACAAAAGCAATAACAGGAATATGGTACTGGACATCTATTTTCTGGAGGAGATCAACGATTTTCAATGCTGCTAAAACCTCTCCACCAGGAGTATCTAAATCTAAAACAACAAAACGAACCCCTTTTTTTACAAAGTCTTTTAAAGCAAATTTTGTATAAATGTAAGTTGCTTGGTTAATGGGTCTCTTATGACCAATATTCAAATATCCAATAAGATTTTCTCCAGAATCACTATAGGAAACATACGTGTTGAACTTCTCTTGAAACTCAGCATCAGAAATAACTTTTGCATATTCGGTTTGTTGTTCTTCAACCTTCATATAGCTTTTAGCAAAAGTCTCTTCATCCATTACTTTACTTATAAGACCAAGTGACTTCATCCCCTTTAAATTAAGAACCAGAGGATCAAAACTACCTTGCACTTCTTTTTCAACAATCCCTTTCCCATCTTTAAAACTCAGTTGATGGTGGGGGTCAATCATCGCATCTGCAAGTTTATAAAGGAGAGAGAAATTATCCCGATTCTGATTGATAAGAGGTTTCACAACGCGACGCATTTGCTGTTGAGACATTTGGTTTTTGACTCCATAAGGAATATCTCCCCATGCAACAAGAGGAGTCACAATAATTTCATCTGCAATGAAAGGAAAAATTGCTGCAGGACCGACAGCTTTTCCATCAATATAAACAATGACATATTTGCTGTTTCTAAGCTTAATGTCATAAATTTCTTGTGCCAAAGAAAGGCACGACATAAGGTCTCCTGAAGAAGAACTGACTTCTATGATCAGCCTTCCTCTATCCCCTTTACGAATGGTATTAACCTTATTCTTTGCAAAAGAGAGATTCTCTTCTCCTAAGTACCCCTTTAACAAAACATAGGTATCATCAGCAAAAAGGGTACAAGAAAGAATAAGAAAAAAAAGGAGAAAGAGCTTTTTCATTCTAATCTCTTAAAAATTCCAAAATTGCATCGCGAGTTTTTTCTAAATGTTCATCCGTATGAGCTGAGGAAATAAAACAGGCTTCATAGGGAGAAGGAGAGATATAGATCCCTTTATGCCACATAAACTGAAAATAAGCTTTAAAGCGCTCTTTGTCTAGATCCACTAAGTCTTCAAAAGAAGAAACTTTTTCCACTCCAAAAAAGAGGGTAAACATTCCAACAGCTTCTTGCAGACACCCCCCTTTGACTTGACCAAGCAGTGGTTTTGTAATGATTTCTGTCTTCCGCCTAAGCTCCTCATAAAAACCCGGTCTCTTTGCAATCTCTAATGTTGCAAGACCTGCTTCCATTGCAACGGGATTTCCCGATAGCGTTCCTGCTTGATAGACTTTTCCTTTGGGCGCTAAGCAATCCATGATTTCTTTTCTCCCACCGAAGGCTGCTGCAGGAAATCCCCCACCAATAATTTTACCAAAACAGCTAAGATCAGGTTCAATCCCATAAAGCTTTTGGGCCCCTCCATATGAGACGCGAAAACCACTAATCACCTCATCAAAGATTAAAACCGCCCCAATACGTCTGGTCTCTTCTCGTAGACACTTTAAAAACTCAGCGCTTGCAGAAACTACACCCATATTTGCTCCGATCGGCTCTAAAACAACTCCAGCGACAAACTGGGAATAAAAGGGATCATGCATGACCTCCTTAAAGGTTTCACAATCATTATAAGGAAGCGAAAAGGTATGTTTAACCACTTCTTCAGGGACACCCTCAGATGAAGATTCTTGACTCACCTGACAAACTCCAGACCCTGCCTTCACTAAGAGAGAGTCTGCATGTCCATGGTAATTTCCGTTAAATTTGATCACGATCGAACGCCTAGTATACCCTCGCACTAGACGGATAGCAGTCATCACAGCTTCTGTACCCGATGAAACAAAGCGCACCTTTTCCAGGCTGCTCACTCCTTGAATCAACTCTTCAGCAAGTTTGAGCTCTTCTTCTGTTGCTATTCCAAATGAAGTGCCAAACTTCGTCCTTTCAATGGCTCTTTGGGTCACCTCTTCATGAGTATGTCCATGAAGAAGGGCTCCCCAACTCATACAGTAATCGATATAAGGCTGTCCATCCACATCGGTAATCATGTCTCCTTTTCCTTCCTTCACAATCATGGGATCGATGCCAAATCCTATAAATGCCCGTACAGGTGAGTTGACCCCACCTGGAATCATTTTTTTTGATTTTTCAAATATTTCCTTACTATTAGTCCGCTGAATTGTTATCATGTGACCTCCAAAAAGTCGTATGGGTTCGGGCGGTGCATTCCCAATGAAAATAGGAGGTAGTGGGTGAGATTTAAGTGATCCGACGACCCAATGCCACAGGTGCTATGGGGGATAAGGATGGCTTAAAAAAGACCATATGCTAGATCCGGTTTCATTAGGGGATTAAACCCAGTGAACACGTAGAATCTGTATCTTATACACATCTGACGCTGC
>JAUHQH010000194.1 GCA_030408485.1 Candidatus Neptunichlamydia sp.
CTTTTAAATCAAACTCTAAGGCTTTTTTTTTGTTTTTAAGGGTACCTTCTTTTAGAAGAAGTTCCGAGAGTCGACTATAATACTCTCCTCTTTCAACATCGGGTCTTGTGTGGTCATTATACAGCACAGGCAGATAATTTACGGGATTACAGGTCTTAAGCTTATTCAAGATCGGTACCATCTTTGGGTTCATTCTAGTCGCCCTATAAATAGTAAAATCAGCAATCCATCTCTTTGTTAGGGGGTTCTTTAGTTTTTTTCTACATCGAAGAAAAGCCTCCACAAATCTTGAACCTTCAAAAGAGAACTGGAACCCTTCCTCTTTCACCACAACCACATGAAAATCAAGACCTCTCCTAAACCGCGCATATTGAATATTTTCCAATGTTTCAAGATGGAAGATATCCTCACTGGATAAATCGATCTTATCGCATATCGATTCCTCGCTGATAAGACTATGTTTTGTGGTATAATTGGGTACTAAATTAATAGATATTGCAACCTCGTAACTAAAAACATTATATGGAAAACCCAAATAATCCACAGCAAAGAAATCCACCATTTCGTATTAGAAGACGATATGATGAATCTGGAGAGGAGTCACAGGAATCGTCGCTCTCATCACTTATAAGGTCTAGATCTGAAAGTCTTGAAGAAGAGGCGAGAGAAAGGAATCCTTTTTATATGGATAATGGTCGCCGTAGAAGATTACTAATTCGTCGTCCTAAAGTTGTTAATGGTCAGGTTATTCCAAGACTTCCTATTTTCTGGGATGGTCGTATTGTAGCCAATGGACATGCTTTGCATCCTGAAGATATTCCAGGCCCACCAATTCCTGATGGTCAGTTTACTCACAGAAGTGATAGACAGGAACCATCGCTTGCCCAACTTCTAAATAGTGAAAATTCAAGGTCAAGATCTATAAATTCCAACGAACCTTCATTAAGAAATCGTATACTTAGGAATACTCAAGAACCATTCCAACTAACAGAATCCGAAGAAGAAATGAAGGAGGTTGAAAGTAATTCTTTAAAAGATTTACGGAAATTATATAAAGGAGACAATGGGTTTTGGAAAGTAGGCTATGGTGAAGAAACACCTCGTACAGTTTGGAAAAGGCTAAAAAATGCAAATAAAAAGGGTTACGAAAGAGTTCTAGATCACAGAAGTAGGTCGCCCTCCCCATATAAACCTATGGATTCTAGTGATTTTGAGTGGTATCCAGGAAATCCAGATGAAAAGTTTAGAGGAAGACCCTTTGTTAATTGGGTTAAAACAGGTGAAAACCCAAGAGGGAAGAAAAGATTTAACTGTATGGAGGGCGTTTGTCATTATATTGATCAACAAAATCCGGATATTAAATTTAGAGAAAATACACTAAAACCTTTGCTTCAAGGAAAGAATTCGGAAGAGGCTGCTGTAAACCTTATAGGTAATTTATACAAAGCTGTGGGGTACCCAACTGAAAACGGTGGAGATGAGTATTATTTCAAAAATAAGGAAAGATTCAGTTTATACCCATTTAATAAAAATATTTCAAAAGACCGTCTGTTTGGTAAATTTTCAGAGAGTCCGCTGAAACCTGGAAGCGTGGTTTCTTTTGGAGACCCTACAGGAGATTTACATGTTGGCGTGGTTTCTCATGATAATAAATTCAGGTCTTTATGGAAAGATCCTTACAATAAAGGATCAAAAAAATTCTCTAAGTACCCAATAGAAGATGTGATAATGCAAGTTAAAAAAGAATTATCAGCCATAGAAAAGGGTGAAAAGATAAGTCCTAAAACTTACCCATTTGCAACTGCATATATAAGTAATAAATTCACATAAAACGAAAAAACTACCATTTATTTGAATAAGATGCGCTTTGATTTGATTCTTCCAACGCAAGGGTACAAACTGCTTTTGAATAGTAGAGATAGTATGATACTGTCAAATAGTCTTGTTAATACATATAGTACGAATTTTGTTGAGCGATCTGTTAACACGGGAAATGCTCCCAAGAATATTTCTGATTTCCCTACTGAAACTAGTCCATACTTAAAGCTACACACAACAAAACTTGACGACTCTCAGCCTCGAGGACCTCTTGTTTTCTTGTCGTATCCTACAAGTGATGAAACCCAAACCGCCGTATTAAAAAATACATCAGGAACAGAAATTGTTCTCACTGGTGGTGATATTATCTATCAGGTGGCAAAGGATGCAAAAGAAGACTCCGGGCTGTATTGGATTCAAAATACTATCAAGGAATCTATTCCAGATGCTTGCTATGCGTTTTGCGTGACTTCTGACAAATATATTGAAGGTAGAACAAAAGCTCAAATGAGAAAATTTAAATACGATGAAGTTGAATATAGAATCCCTGCGAATAGTCATACAGAAGTTTCTCTATCCCATAGACCTATTCATAAAATATTTTGTAGTAAGTTTCCCTTATCTATATAAAGTCCTTCTTTTGAGTAGGTGGGAGAGGTGAGGAGAACCTGACCAAGAGACGCAAGTTTTTCCTGAAGAACTTCAGTTCTTTTGGGGTCGAGGTGAGCACCAAAGTCATCAATCGCAAAAAGGGGAGTGGTTTTTGTTTGTTCTTTGAGAATTTCCCATTCTGCCATTTTTAGTGCAGCGATACATGTTCGCTTTTGTCCTTCACTAGCAAAGGTTTTAGCCTCTCTTTTTTTATAGGTGATGTGCATGTCATCCCGTTGAGGACCAATCATTGTACTTCCAATGATTAACTCTTTGGGGCGTTGCTTAGCTAGAAGCTCTTCTATTTGTTCGACTTTTTTTAGTGAGATCGAGGGTTTATAATGAAGGTCAAACTCATCTTCCTCACCTGAAAGATCTTTTGCAAAAGCTTCAACATTGGGACGGAGAAGCTCTATGAGCTTAGATCGCTTATGCATCAAATAATAGGCGCTTTCTCCCATCATTTGTTCCCAACTTTCGATGGCAGCCTCGGATTTCGTTTTAAGAAGCGCATTCCGGTGTTTCATCGCTTTATGATAGCGCATCAAGTGGTGGACGTAGAGTGGGTCTGTTTGTGCGAGCTGGATGTTGAGGAAACGACGCCTTTCTTGAGGTGCATCTGAGATTAAAGTACTATCTTTCGATGAGTAGAGGACTGAAGGGAGAATCCCTAGAACATGCGAAAGATTTTGGAAAAGGGTATTGTTATAGTGGATTCGCCGATTTTTTCCATCAAACCCAATACTCAGCATTTGCTCCACGTTGTCTCTTACAAAATAGGCTTGCATATAAAAATGAGGGTAGTCTTTACGAATTAAGTCTGAAAGATGCGAGGTTAAGAAGGAACGTCCAGTACTGAGAAGATAAAGGGCTTCTAAGAGACTCGTTTTCCCTGCTCCATTTTTTCCATGAATCAGGTTAACGCCTTTTGTGAAAGGAACGTCGACTTCCTCATAGCACCGGAAATTTCTAAGGATGAGTCTTGAAACTTCCATAAACTAACCTAACTGATTATCAGACATTTGCTAAACGCATCGGCATGATTACAAAATTAGCCGTTGTCGAGTCGGTAATCAGTCCGGGGTTATGTGGAGTCGTAATCGCAAAGTTTACCGTTTCATCTGAGCAATGCCGGAGAATATCATGAAAGAAAAAGGGGTTAAAGGCGATTTCAAAAGGTTCGCCAGAATAATCTACAGGCATAGAAACCCTACCATCACCGATTTCATTCGAGTTAGCAGTAAGGGTTAGCTCTCCATTAGTTAAAGTAAAGTGAACCGAATGACTCTTATCGGTTGTGAATAGAGCAACCTGTTTGAGTAATGCCATTAATTCTTCACGATGCAAGGTGAGGTTAAAGGTGCTTTCTTTTGGAATAATGCGTTCAATATCAGGATAATCTCCAGAAAGAAGTTTTGTGATCAGAACGGTAGAACCGCATTCAATCCCAATTTTATCAGTCATGAGACTCACTTTAATCGCTTCATCACCATCAAGGGATTTTACAATTTCTTCAACAGCCTTTAAGGGAATGAGATAATTATGTTTATGCTCAGGACTCACATCGACAGGGGTGTTCACTTTGGCAAGGCGTTTCCCATCTGTCCCAATAAATATCGCATTACTATTTTCGATCTGCATGAGAACACCATTTAAAACATGGCGGCTATCTTCTTTTGCAGCAGCAAACACAGATTTAGAGAGCATTTCTTTAAAGGTATCGACGCGCATAATGAAATGTTCTCCTTGAGTTAAGTCAGGAAGGGTTGGGAATTCACTTCGGTTAATTCCATTTAGGCGAAATTCTGAAGTTCCAGCTTGAATATAGGCAATTTCATCAGTGGTTGCCCTCAATTCAATTTCAGGAACTATTAACTCCCGAATCAACTGAAAGAAGCGTCGTGCGGGCAATGTAATCGCACCCTCTTCAGTAATATTGACTTCCATTTGACCACGCATACTTACGGTTAAATCGGTGGCGCTGACAGTCAAGATTCCTCTTTCAGCTTTGATTAGAATATTGGCTAAGATAGGAATTGCGGGTTTATTTGATACAACGCTTTGAATATTTCCAATCAAATTTGCCAGTTCAGAACGGGATAAAACTACCTTCATAAAACCTCTGAAGTTTTCCCCTGAGAATAGTAAAAGTATGAAAGTGTGTCAACTATCACATGATATTATTTATCAAAAATAAAGTTTATTTTTAGCTCAATCTCTTTAGGACAATAGACGTATCGTTCTCGTTGTTTAAGGTAAATGCATTCCACGCATTGCATCAAGTATCAAAAATATGACTGTATGAATCAAAACAACAGTTATAGCTAAAATGGTTTAAAATTGGGTTACTTTATTCGGATTTTTCCGCTGTATGCCAAGCTGCTCGATCAAGTACGATAACTCCATGATTCCCAGGCTCTATTTTCTTAAAGCTCTCCTCTAAGGATTTTTGCATATAACCTTTTCCAATTGTTGGAAAAACTAACCCAACTGCTTGATCTTTTTTGGAACAGATAGTTCCAAAAATATAGGCGTATTCAAATTGTTGTTCCCGAATCAATCAATGACGAGTCCTCTGTCTTGCCCAAATTGAGACTGTTGCGATAGGTATAACCGAAAGTTATATTTGAGCATATAAGGGCGTACCCTTGGGAAGACTTAAAAATTTCCATAAAAATAAGGAATACGCTCATGGAAAAGTATGAACAAAAAACCGACTTTCAACACCCACATAATAG
>JAUHQH010000195.1 GCA_030408485.1 Candidatus Neptunichlamydia sp.
TATAAGAGACAGGTTCTACCATGAAGTGAAGGTTATGGATTGAAGCTAAAGTCATTGATATAAGCTCCTTAGCTTTAAATAAATGATGAATATAAGCTCTAGAGTAGTTCTGACAAGTGTAACAGCTGCACCCTTCTTCAATTGGTTCAAATTCCCTACTATGTCTACCACGTATAATTTTCATTCCTCCGCTTGAGGTTAATAAAGTTCCGTGTCTAGCAGCTTTTGTGGGATAAGAGCTATCAAAAGTATCGATGCCCAAAGGAACGCAAGCCTCGAGAGATTCTAAATCAGCAATCCCAAGCAAATGATTGGGAGCCTCTGGAGGAAGTTTTGGAAGAAGAGAAGAAAGCATTGAGATCATTTGCCCTTTGTTTTTTCCAACACTCCCTCCAATCGCAAACCCATTAAAAGGGAGTTTACGAAGGAAATCGCAACTCTTTTCTCTGAGGGAATCGTCGACACCGCCGTGTATTACAGCATACATAGCTTGATCCCTAGGGTCTTTAAGGTGTGCTTCAAGGGAACGTTTTTCCCAAACATGTGTTCTATCAAGAGATTTTTTTAACTCCTTGTCACTGATATGATAGGGAGGGAGTTCATCAAAGGGAATAATAATATCAGCTCCAATGGCTTTTTGTGTTGCAACTGATGTTTCTGGAGTGAGTAAGATTGATCGTCCATCACGATAGGAACGGAAATGAACACCATCATCTGTAATCTTAACAACAGAGCTACCCTGTTTTTTTGTTCCTTTGCTTTTCAATTCATCGACTACAGATCCATAAGCTAAGCTAAAAACCTGAAACCCTCCCGAGTCTGTAATGATTGGCATGTTTCTATTTATAAAACGATGGATGCCTCCTCCTTTTTCAATGACTTCAGGTCCCGGTTGCAAAAGGAGATGATAGGTATTGCAAAACATGAGTTGTAAACCAATAGAACTGACCATTTCATTGTCGAGCGCTTTTAATGTTCCATTCGTTCCAACGGCAACAAAATTTGGAGTATCAATAACCCCATGGGCGGTGTGAATTCTTCCCACCCGCGCTCGAGATTTTGAGGATGTATGCAGGACTTCAAACTTGAATGGACTCATGATGTATCAACCGTTTTACAAGGATCGTGAAAGGGGCAATCGAAAAAATCACAGCGCCTTTGACAAGATAGCTCATTAGAATGATATCTTTCATGCTGTGGACAATGCCGTACAGGGCAATAAAGCTAAAAACGACAGTATCGAGAAATTGGGTGAGAAGTGATGCACAAGCAAAGGGGACGAAGAAAGGAAGTTTTGCAAATTTTTGTTTGATCCATCCAAAAAGTTCCATGTCAAGTTTTTGCATGACCAAAGAGCAGAAAAAAGAGGTAATCATAATGCGGGGGGTATAGCCTAAGATAGCTGCAAAGGCATTGTGCATCATGTCATATTTTGAAGGAATATAACGCAAATGAAATTGAGACATGAGGATAACAAAGAGGAGGAGGAAAAAGATAACTAAAAGAGCTTTATTCGCAGCTTTTTTTCCAAAGTAGGTTTGGAGAAGGTTTAAAGAAAAGATAGCTCCGATTGTATAAACTTCACTACAAGTTACATCGAGACTAAAGAGTTGAATCTGTTTTGTTACAAAAAGATTTCCCAAGATGAGTTGAATTACCAAAGCTGCAGTTAGCGCCTCTTTTCCAATGCGAAGAGTAATTAAAACAAAGCTGATCAAAGTAGCAATGTGGGCAAAAAAGATGAGCTCGTTCATTGCTTCAGTGCCACACCTTCTGGAATGTGGAGGGTCGTTGTGGGGAAAGCGCATTCAGCGCCATTTTTTTCAATAATTTTGATTGTCTTCACATAGACATCTTGTTGGTGAAGCATGTAATCCGCCCACTTCGTTGTTTTTGTGAAGCAATAAATCAGAAAGTTAAGGGATGATGGGCCAAATTGATCAAAACGGACCATTAAAAATTTATCAGTGTCAATTTCTGGATGGTTTCGAATCATCTCTTCCACTTCTTTGACGATAGCTTCCATTTTTGAAGCATCATTATAACGGATTCCAACATGTGTTTTAATGCGTCTATTGGACATTCGCGAGGGGTTGACAACAGAGATATTTGAGAAGATTCCGTTAGGAACATAGATAGGACGCTTTTCAAAACTTCGAATCCTTGTCAGTCGCCATCCAATATTCTCTACATAACCTTCTATTTCACGGTCAGGAGAAGAGACCCAGTCGCCGACGGAAAAAGGACGATCTAAATAGATCATTAGACCACCAAAAAAGTTTGCCAAAAGATCTTTAGCCGCAAAACCTGCAATCAAACCTCCAGCACCCCCAAAGGCTAGAACAGCAGAGAGATTAACATTGCGCGTTTGAAGAAAGATCAAAGCTGCAAGGATAATCGCGACAACCCTAGAGATTTGACAAACGGCATGCACTGTTGTCTTGTCAAAACGCTTTTTATGAGTCCTATTTTCTCGAGAGTGTTCGATCTCCATATTCTTGATGAAACGGAGAGAAAACCAAAGCATTGTAAAGACAAATAGTAGATCTCTAAAAGGTTTAAAGAAGTTCACAAAGTCTTCGTGATCCATATGGAAAGCAAGGATTTGTATAGAGAATGTTAGTGCAAGAATCCAAATGAATATCTTTAATGGGCGAATGAAAGCTCGTAACAGAGCGGAGTACCAAGCTAGGTTGATCCGTTCTAAACGGGGATAAATCCGCTTGTAAAAACGACTAATCACAAAATGGGCAAGAATGGTTAAGGCAATAATAATTAGAACAGGGATAATCCAACCACGATGGAAAAAGAGATCGACAATTTCTACTCCTTGCTCATCCATTTTTATCCAGAGGCTCCAGGGGTATTGAGTTGTGGTGTAAAAGCATGGCAGCAGGTGTTACACACTGATCTTGTGATAGGTAAGAGGATAGCCAATTTTTTCTGGTAAGGAGTTCATTTCTTAACTCTAAATTGAATTTGAAGAGGGCAGGGGAGCAATCAGAGCGTTGAATGAGAGTTCTTGGTAGTTGAGTGGGAACCGCGCGACTAATCATTAGATTGCTTGATATACTTATAACCTTTTGAACATTGTTTCAAGTTTTCCTTCATCATGGAATTGCATAACAATATCACAACCGCCAATAAACTTTCCTTGGATATAGAGTTGAGGGAGTGTGGGCCAGTTTGAAAACTCTTTAATTCCTTGACGAAGACCATCATTTTTTAATACGTCACGTGTTTCATATTCAACACTATATTGGTTCAAAACATCGACCACTTGCGCAGAAAAACCACAAAGAGGCATCAGTTTAGATCCTTTCATAAAAAGGATGACAGGATGATTTTCTATATCTTTTTTAATTTCTTCTTGCATGGTGCTCATCTCTTCACTTCATCCCATTCTTCAGGTGTATAGGTTTTTAGGCTTAAAGCATGCAGCTTTGAGTCAAAAAGCTCCTTCAGGGGATTCATCACCATTTGGTGCTGTTCCACAAGGTTTTTTCCCATAAAAATAGGGGAAATCACAATAGCATCAAAGTGAAGTCCATCTTTTTGAGGGTTCATAATTCGAACTTCAGCGCCTTTGATCGCTGATTTGATTGCTTGGGTAATTTGATTTACTTCGATCATACCTTGACATTATAAGGAAAAGAGAGGTTATTGAGAACCCTTTTACTAAAATTTTTACAAGATAGCTGTTTAAAGTTTAGTTAAAGACAACGATTTTATGGTTATTGATGATCACTCTCTGCTCTATTCATAGCTCGAGCTAAAAATTGATATTCAACATCTTGCCTCAAGCGAGTTCATTGGGAGATTGATCTCAGCTTCTTCTTTCTGTAGTATTTGTTTTTTTCTCTCTAAAGCTTCTGGATCTTCAATGTAACTTTCAGCGATACGGCTTTCTTTAAGGTAACGAAAGCGAACTTTCGTTGGGGGAAGGTTACCAGGAAGTTTAAGATAGGCTTGCAGATTTTTTAATGACTGGAAATCGGTGTGAGAAACAGTAGGTCGTACTCTTTCGACAGTTGAAAGGGTCACTCCATCGCGGATTTCATTCGCCCCATAGGAAATTCTTTCTTGGGTTTCTTTCATATGGACCTCTCCAAAGAAGTTGGCCATGCGCTTAGCAATAGCCGTTTCGCTTTGCCGAAAGCATACTTTTGTTCCACACTGGTCGATCATAGATCTTGCTGCATGAACACCGTAAATTTCGTCGATTTGAGAGAGATTCTGTGTAGCTTAAGACAAGACACCCCCCGTATTTGGGCATTTCCGCTAGAGAGTCTTTTAAATACTCAAGCTTTTGTCGGAAGCAAGAAAAAGCCAACTATCTTGTCTGCATGATAATACCCATTGTCGGACAGAAAAAGGAGTCTCTGTGTTTTTTAGAGGTCTAAGGTGGGAGACAAAATTATTGAGTGTTGAACGGATCGAAGCTGTTGTTCTCTCTCCTTTTGGATCTAAGTAAACAGCTGCATCTATATTTTTCAAGTCCTTCAAAAGTTTTTTGTTGTCAGAGCGCAAAAGTCCTTGTAGAAGATCTTCCATAGAAAAATTGTTTTTAATCGCACGTCGCTCTAGAGCAGCTATAAAAATAGCTCGTGCTGCATCTGAGAAGAATTCATCTGATCTTTCAATATGAGAGGGAATGAATCCATAGGCAAGCTTCTCGAAATCTAAATCCCCGCATTCACACCAAGGGTTCCACTCTTCTCAGAGCGAACATCATAAAGATGCTTTGTTTTCAGCATAGGAAGAGCTCCCTGCGCTGTGGCCAGACATTCCAAGATCGTGATTACTTCTATGATACTCACTATCGCCACCATGACCATACTCAGGAAATTCCTCATTGAACTCAGATAGAATCTCTTTACGTGTTGGCGCTCCCTTCCCGAAGATCACATCAGCTAGTCGTTTTTTAGACTCTATCAATTGTTTTTTTCAGATGTGTGATATTCATCATTAGCAAGATACATCAATTCTCTAGCTGTGATACTTGCTTGAATTTCAGGAGGAAGGTTATAAGCAGCTATTTCTGAGAGATAAGAGATCGTTTACATTTAACCCTTTGGTATTTGCATCCATTAGATTAACTTGTTCTTTCGGCTTAGGCTTATTTCCTTTCGGATTGAGAGCAGCAGCAGCTGTAATGGCAGCGGTAGCGGCCGGTCACCATTGCTGTTGCCGCTACGGCAGCAAGACATATTAATATGACCAGGACGATCTCTAAAAAACGTCACCAATTCTTCCCCATTTGCCAACTGTTCAATCGAAGGATCAGGTTTTTTATCATGACTAAGAGAAAGTTTGCACTTAGATTCAATTGTGTTTAATTGATAATTAATATATAATAAAGTGGAAAGTTAATTAAAGTGTTTGTTTCAAATACAACTTCCTTAGGAGTATATTTCTCCAGATAAAACAGAGTTGACTGACTCCACCCTTATTCTTCACCGCAATTATCGCTTAGCTGCCATAGAGGAACCAGATGGAATATCAGTTCTCAAAGCGCGCTTTGAAGTGAACCTCACAGTCGACATCAAAACGCTTGTTGCCAAAGCCAAGGTTGTCATTCACCCTTCGGACAGGCTCAAAAGATTGAAGAAGCACAAGCAATGAATCACGCTTGGGGCCCTGTCGGCTTTATAATGCCCATTCCTGGAAAGCAAGAGCCCCATTAAATTATCTTCTCACTGCTGCAATTCAATTCTCATGACCATAATAAAAGTTCTATCTATAAATGCACACTCTCAAAGATTTCAACACCACCATTTTGTATACCTCCATCTCTTAAGTCAGTCTGATATTTGTTCAGGGTTCCATTGCATTTTCAATTTCTCCTTGATGATGGAAACCATTCTTCCTTTCATCTTTATTCTGCGATGACTGCCCTGGTAGCGTCGCGTTTTGAAAGGACTCTTCTTTAAGTAGAGTCTGTTAATACACCTTACCCATCAGAGTTGGAATCTGAAATACTTTCTACCATCTAGTGCCTGCAAAAAATAAACTCATAGTATAGGTTAAATAAGTGTGCGGTTACCAAGACTTGAACTTGGGACCTCAACATTATCAGTGTTGCGCTCTAACCAACTGAGCTATAACCGCAGGATTGTGGAGGCTAGGAGAGTCGAACTCCTGACCTTCTGAATGCAAATCAGACGCTCTACCAACTGAGCTAAGCCCCCACGTAAGTGGAGTAAGACTTGGAATGTACTGCATCTATCAATAATTTTCCAATAGAAATCCTTATCTATCTAAAAAAGTATCAAAAAAGGAGGGAAATGAAAAATTTTCCACCTTTGTTTCTTAACACCCGACAAAATTTAAAACTAAACAACCCTTCGCCTACAAGTCGAGGGGTTCATTAGGGGTCGATTTGAAATCGACTGCCATCTTGTAAGGGGTCACCTTCTTGGTCGTCAATGTATGACTAAATCAGCTATCAGTTTTCTGCAGACGTCCAAGTGAAGATAGGTTGCATAAGGGAAGAATAAATACTGGTATGGTTATAAATAAACACCATACCAGCGTAGATATGTAGACGGGTCTTATCAATAAGGTTGCAATTACTCCAGCTAAATATCGCAGATGCTTCAGGTTTAATCATATATATCCCTCGCAAGGAGCTAGCTTGGATATTGCATAAAAAGTCCCGCGCCTAGAATAGCCAAGGCAAAGGGGGTCCATTTAGGTGCCATCAAAAAAAGAAAAACACAAAATCATCAAAAATAAACTTGAACTGCTTAAGTTTGCAGAGATCCTTGGTAACGTTACTGAAGCATCTAGAGTCATGGGTTATTCTAGAGATAGCTTCTATCGTTTTAAACAGATGTATGAAACCGGCGTAGAAGAAGCTCACCGAAATATGTGTACAAGAAAACCTTGTCCTAAAAATCGTGTTGATCAATTTATTGAGGAGGCTGTGATAGCCTTTGAGCTCAGAAAACAAATGATTTATATGTCTCCAGAGGGTATGCGATCGATTTGGAAAAGAGATGATCTTCCAACTTTCAACAGTTCCCCTACTCAAAAATAGCTTGTTCTCTTTGAATAAGCATCAGTTCATTGAGAAGCTTTTGGAAGGTTGGGTTAAACTTTTCATATCTTTAAAGTTAAGCTCCTCTAATGCTTCAGCGATTAGAGGCGGAAAAATTTGGTCTGAGATCATCAATTTCTCCTTTTGTTTTTGATTTGAGAATTCTGATCTCAGACCTTTTTTTTCAAGTCCTGTTTTGTCAGCAGAAATTGAATTTAGAGAACAAATGGTACGCTACTTGGAAGTTTCCCCCCTTCCATTGCTTATCCCCGAGCCATTGTGTTTATTAGCCTTTCTGATCTCCTTCTGACAAAAATGTTGGCCATTGTCAATTGCTTTTTATTCGAAAAAACCTATCTTAATCATTATGAACCTCGAAAACTTTATCCAACTGGCCGGCCCTCTTTTTGAAGCGGTAGCTGAGGATGCAATCTATTCAGATGGAAAGACTTTTGTAGATAGCATCCTCAACTCTAAATCCGAGTAAGATTTTTAAAGCTTTTGAGGCTAAGCGAAATAGCCCATCCTTTAACCTAAAAATCTTTGTTGAATCCCACTTTACACTTCTCCATAAAGCTAAGGAAATAATCCAGAATTTCGCTTATCTTATCGGACTGTTGAAACCTGGAAGATCATCGTCTAAATTATCTTTTCACCGAAAATTGCCAACATCACAAATCCCCTATTCTAAAGAGTATGTGAATTATTGACATTAGTAACTCACCTTACGCAAAAGAAGGGGTTTGCTTTAAGTTTCTTAAAGCCTTTAGCAAGGCTATTTGGTTTGCCCTGACTCTGTCTCTTATACACATCTCCGA
>JAUHQH010000196.1 GCA_030408485.1 Candidatus Neptunichlamydia sp.
TTGTTGAAGCATTTTTGTTAGCAACCTGGGGATCAACTCCTGGAAAATGGATGCTAAAAGTAATGGTTTGCGATAAAAATCATCAGAAACTCTCATTTTCAAAAGGGGTGAGTCGAAGTTTTTCGGCTTTGTGGCTTGGAATGGGTGCAGGAATCCCCATCGTTTCATTGATTACAATGATTGTTGCTGCAATCAAACTCAAAAGGAATGGGATAACGACTTGGGATCGACGGGGAGAAAATAAAGTTTTTCATGGCAAAATCGGTGTTATTCGAGTGATCATTGTTCTTCTTTATTTCCTCTGCTACGGATGGATGTTATGGATGTTGAAATCTCTTTGAGAGAACAGATGCAAATGATGAATAAAACGCCATGAATTTAGTAAGCAAAAAAGACTTAGGAGAGGGAAGGGTTCTCTATCAAATCAAGATTTTAGAAGACAACTATACTTACGTCCTTGCCTGGGGTCATGAAGTGTTTGTTGTTGATCCGGGGGGAGGAAAACCGGTCCTTGCCCTTCTTGATGAAAAAGAGCTAACTCTAAGAAACATATTGATTAACCACTATCATCAAGATCATACAGGGGGAAATGAGTTTCTAGAGAAGAAAACAGAATGTCTTGTTATTGGTCCTGATGATGAACGGGTTCCCAAACTTGAGCAATCAGTTGATGATGGAGAAGAGCTTATTTTTGGTCCCTTTTCTATCGATGTTTTGTCAACTCCAGGGCATACAAAACCCCATGTTGTCTATTTTTTTCGTGATCTTCATCTACTTTTTAGCGGAGATCTTCTTTTTTCTGCAGATTGTGGTTGCCTCTTTGAAGGGACTCCACAAGAGATGTGGCACTCTCTCGAAAAGGTATTAGCTCTTCCTGACGGCATAGAAATCTATTGCGGACATGAATATACCCTTGAAAACCTTCAGTTTGCTCTTTCGATTGAACCAAATAATGAAGCTGTTAAACACCGTCTAGAAGAAGTCAAAAACTTAATCGCAGAGGGTAGGCCAACGATTCCTTTCCAAAGCTTCAGCAAGCTTTAGAGGTTTCTGATACAGACCCCATTACTGTTTTTACCCATATTCGACAACTTAGAGACCAACTATAAGGTCTAATGTTTGATATATCCATTATGAGCGCGATGCCAATTGTATTGGACTGTCTGCTTTGTATCATGGTCATAGCGGACCTGAATGGAAATATAAGGATAGGGATGATCATTATCAAAGTCCCGTCCCTCGATTGCATGGAAAAAGGTGATCGCAACTTCCTTGTTGTACCATGAAGGGGTTGAGGCATCGGTTAGAGTCATGGGTTCTTCATAGTAGGAGAAAAGGGTATCTAGGACGGCTTGAGGGTTGTGTTCAAATCCTTCTACGTAGAAATCGACCTCAGCACCAATGAGGTGCTTAGAGGCTTCCCCCTTTTTTGAAGGATCTGCATAGAGGTTATGGACAGGGCAGCGATGACCGCAGGTAATGATCACGCGTCGGTCTAACTTCTCTTGGAGAAAGTTAAGAAGATCAATCAAAATGGGATAGATATATTCCTTGCCGTTTTTTAAAGGGAGGCTATGCATTTCGATCCCTCCACAGTCCTGATGGTAGATGAAATCTTTTTGTCTATGGATTTGAATAGGAGGGCTTAAGACACTTCCTCGACACCGGAAAAATTCCTTCGTTATCCGAAGATGCTTTCCGATATGTTTTGCTTCCCATGGATAAGGGTCTCTTTTTTTTAAAGAAGGTGGAGGAAAGCCAAAAAAGATCTCATCAGATTGACGTTGAATAGGTGCGATCACAAGATTCTGGCTTCGGACTTTTTTTTCTTCCGATTTTTTTAGTCCCGAGCAGCCTATTAAAGTACTGAGCATAAGCAATAAGAGAGTATGTTGTATCTTCATCTATCTGGAGTATATCGAAGTTTGCAAAAAAATTTCGACCCTTATATGGGGTAAGATAAGGAAAAAGAAGGTTGGAATGAAAAAGGTTCTCATTATTGAGAAGCAACTCTCATCAAGGGAGCTGCTCCTTAATCTATTAAAAGGAAAAGAGTTTCAGCTCTTTACTGTCGAAGATGGTATGAGTGCGCTTACACTTCTTCAAAAACATTCTTTCGATCTTATATTAAGTGATCTAAAAGGAGTAAAAGCTCTCGATCGTTCGAATCGTCGTCCTTTGGGAACTCCCATTGTTCATCTATCTGATGACAATGATCCTTCCTTAAAAGATGTCGATCATGTGCTAAGAAAACCCCTTTCTGAGAAAGGGGTTTACCAACTTCTTATTCATCTTCTCGATGAAGGAAGGTCTGGAAAAAAGGTGATCGCTGAAAGTCCTCAGATGAAAAGAATGTTGCGAGAGGTTGAGAAAATTGCTAAGAGCCATTCCAATGTTTTTATTTCTGGAGAATCTGGAACGGGAAAAGAGGTGATTGCAGGCCTTATTCATGCGCATTCTAGAAGGAAGGGGCACCCTTTTATTCGTGTCAATTGTGCAGCGCTTGCTGATACCCTGATTGAATCGGAGTTTTTTGGGCATGAAAAAGGGGCATTTACAGGAGCCCATCAAAAAAGAATTGGGCGCTTTGAAAGAGCAGATAAAGGAACCCTTCTTTTAGATGAAGTCTCAGAGATTCCTTTAGCTCTTCAAACTAAACTTCTCCGTGTGGTTCAAGAGCAAGAATTAGAAAGAGTGGGTGGGATGGAAGCGATTCATGTCGATGTCCGCCTTGTTTCAACCTCTAACCGAGAGATGAAAGAGGCGATCCATGAAAAAACTTTTCGTGCAGATCTTTATTACCGATTAAATGTTGTTCCGATTTATCTTCCTCCTCTTAGGGAAAGAAAAGAAGATATTCTTCCTTTAGCCAATCATTTTCTAGTAGAAGTGTGTCGCAGGGATCAAGTTCCTCTTAAAACGTTTTCAGAAAAAGCAGAAGAAAAACTATTGAGCTATTCTTGGTCGGGAAATATCCGAGAACTTCGCAACGTCATTGAACATGGGGTTGTCATGGACTATTCGAATATCATAGAAGAGGAGCACCTCTTAATTGATCTAAGAAGATCAGATGAAGCGCTCCCCATCGTTACAGTCAAAGAGCTTGAGAAAAAGCATATCTTAAGAATGCTTGATCACTTTGATGGAAACCGCACCCAATCGGCTAAAGCACTTGGGATCAGCATCCGTACTCTTCGCAATAAGCTTAACGAATATAATACTTAAATCTTTATAGGGTCTGTAGGGAAAGTTTTGTCTCCTAAAGCCTCAAGCTTTGGAGTGAGAGCTTTTAACCCTTCTCCATTTTTGCACTGAACATAGAGAGGAGAAAGTTCCATGATTGCATTTACTTGGTCAGAAGCTTCAAGTTTTGCAAGCTCAGCTCCAGCCAGTTGTTCTATATTCGAAGCTAAAGATTATTGAGTTAATTTCCTTTACAGTCTGAAATGATACACGGTTTCCTTCGATAGTGATTGTGAATGTTTGAAACTCGGATGCTAAGGTTTGTATCCTCCTAAAGGATCTCGACACCATAGAGTTTCGATGATCCCAAATTTTGGAGGGGTTTAACATCTCCTTGGCATTGACCTTGATCGAGAGCAACAAGAATTTCAATCGCACGATCAGGTGTATTATTTTCAATGGCTTCAATTCCTTGGTCACATAGGGTTTGAACAGTTTCATAAGATAAGCGCTTCACTTGGAATTACTCAGACGACACCAGGGGCTTCAGTTGCATTTGACATGTCTGTCGTGAGAGATTCCTTTGTTATAAATAGAAAGAAACTCATAGATTGTAGGCAAACAAAGATTTGAAATCAGTCGAAAATAGCTGTTAAAGAGGGGTAATAATGCAATGAATTGTTTGGTATATCTGCCATTTGTGGATGATCTGAAGGACATACAAGAACAGCGGTGATTGCTGCGCCTTCCAGAGCTCGAATTCCGCGAAGCGCATCCTCAAAGCCAAGCATTTTTTCTGATTTTCCTAGCACTTCAATGGCTTTGAGATAGGCATCTGGCGAGGGTTTGGGATTTTCATAGTCTTCCCGGGTAATCCAATAGGGGATATTATTGAGGGTAGGAATCTTTTCACGGATCATCTCGGTTTGTTTCCGAGTCGAATTCGTTACAACACCGTGAGAGATTTTTGCCATTTGCACGGTGTCAAGAGCGATTTGAGCACCAGGCATTAAATCCACACTTCCAGTTTCTAAAAATTTCGTATATTCACTTTTCTTTTCATTATAGAGGGTTCCCCAGGTTTTTGAAGCGACAAGGGTTGGAGCATGCGAGGTAATCAGTTCACGAAGACCTTCAGAGCTTTTGTGGGCTACAGCGGCAAATG
>JAUHQH010000197.1 GCA_030408485.1 Candidatus Neptunichlamydia sp.
ATATTATTTTTGGTAGATGGTATATAGCTAAAATGATTTAAAATTGGGTTGAATTAGGCGAGAGATTTTTGATGGGTTTTCCCTTTTTAAAATCGAAATCATTGTCTACTAGACAAGGGGAGATTTTAAGGAGGCAAAGGACAGCGGAAAAATCTGAATAAAGTGACCCAATTTTGAACCATTTTAGCTATAATATAGACTTCTCCTGCAATATGATATCTATCAATGAAGATTGCAAAAGCATCAAAGTCTTTAAGCCTGTTTGCTCAGGTCGCTACAACATTCTTTGATACTGTCGACTTTTTGAGGTCCCAAACTCTCCTAAGCAGACTCATAGTCCCGACTGGAAGTGCCCATGAGCGTCTTTTGAGAGATCTCTTCAGAAAAATGCTTCTTGTCTCCTAAACTTATCGTAAATAAGGAGCGCTTTTTCCTTGCCGTTTTTCCTGAGCCGTAGCTTTGGAACTAACACTTTTTCCCTCACTGACATAAACAGATGGTTAGATTCGGTATCCAAAAGCAATTTTATTATGAAGATCTCTCCGCCACTTACACTTACATTATTTTTGATAAATAGTATTACTCATTATAAAATGGGGCGGCGGAGTTCACCTTCACGAAGTCCAAGGTTTCCATACCTGTGATAAGAAATGGAAAGAGATATTTCACGAAGATAATGGAGAAGTTCGATGCGCCCATTTGCTAGGACTGGAGCATAGTCAATATAGGAAGCATTTTCTGCTGCTACTTTTTTTAGGGATAAAGAAGGCTCGTGCAGCATGCGGATCCGCTTGACACGGCCATGTCCCATCCGATCAATAAATGTCTTTTCGTCTTCTTCAATGATATTGAAAATGGGAAGAAGGACCTCCCAATTTGCTTGGTAGACTTTTGTATCTTGATTTTTCTCCCAACTGATTTCAAGACGCGTTTCAGTTGTTAGAGCTGCTGCAAAGACGCGGAGATAGTCAATAGACCTATCTTCAGGAGTAATGCGAAAGATCATTTTTTTATGAGAGATATAGCGGAAGTAATTGTCTTCTCCTACGACCTTTGATTGATCTTTATCTCGTTTAAATTGTTGCCAATAATAGGCATAACTGGAGATGCTGGCATACCATACCCCGAGATCTTCTGCAGAAAGGTCAAACTTTTCGAGGAAACTGGTGAGGTTGTTGACCCAATCACTAACGGGGAACTTTTCTTTAGGAATCCCCATTTGTTTTGCATGCATAAACTGAGGAAGGTAATTGGGCCCCCCTGCTTTTGAGCCATGGCCGAAACAGCTATTTTTTGTTCCACCGAAAGCTTGGCGACGGACAATGGCTCCTGTGATACTTCGGTTGATATAACAGTTTCCAGCAATAATGAGACGCTGCCATTTTTTTTGCTCACGCTTATCCAAAGATTGAAGTCCGGAAGTGAGGCCATAAAGAGTAGAGTTGGCAATATGAATGGCTTGATCGAGATTGTCAGCACGGATAAGGCCTAATACAGGGCCAAAGAGTTCATTTTTCTGAGTAAAGTTTCCACGTTGAACTCCTAGTTTAATTCCTGGTGTCCATAAATTAGGATTATGAGGATCCACTTTTGGTTCTAAAAGCCAAGACTCTCCAGGTTCTAAATTAGTTAGCCCTCGATGGAGGGTTTCATTGGGAGGATTGATCAGTGGGGTCATTTTATTTGCAACGTCCCAAGAAGAACCTACTTTTAAACTCGCTGCAGCATCGCAGAGTTGTTGCATAAAGTGAGGGTCGTCGTAAACTTCTTTTTCTAGGATTGCTAATGAGGCAGCACTACATTTTTGACCATTGTGACCAAAGGCTGATTGGACAAGTTCTTTAATCGCCAAGTCTCGATCAGATAGTGCAGTAATAATCATCGCATTTTTACCACCCGTTTCTGCAGAGAGATCGATTCCAGGACGCATTTTCATGAAGAGGTTTCCTGTACTGGTTGCTCCCGTTAAAATCACAGCATCAACGCGCTCATCTTTAATCAATTTTGTTCCATTAGGATCATCATCACAAGCGATAAATTGAAGGACTTTTTTCGGAACGCCTGCAGCCCAAAGTGCTTTAACAAGCTCATAGCCGGTCATGACAACTTCAGAAGCCGGTTTAAAGAGAACACAATTTCCGGTGACAAGCGCTGCAAAAATTCCTCCAGCAGGAATCGCTTTTGGAAAGTTCCAAGGTGAAGCAACAAGGACTGTTCCTTTAGGCAACCATTCAATATCGGTATGTCTTGCATACTGCCGCATTGATCGGAGATAATACTCTGCGAAATCGATTGCTTCAGAAAGTTCAACATCAGCTTCTTGGAGCGTTTTACCTCCGTCTCCGATCATGGATCCAATTTGATCTCCTCGTTCTTCTCGCAGTTTTTGAGCTGCTTTTGCAAGATAGGTGCAACGCTGTTCAATCGAAGTGTTTGCCCAATTTTCTTCTTCTTTTTTTGCGGAAGTAACAGCACGATCAATCTCCTCCCAGGATCCTTTTGAATAGGTATAGTAAGGATGTTTAGGGTTAGAGGGGTCATAACCTTTTCCTTGTATATCAGTGTGAACCTCTTTTCCGTTAATGACAAGAGGGATAGGATCTATCTGCTTTTCTTTCCACATAGCAATGATTGCTTCTCCCCATTTACGATTTTGTGGAAGGGAGAAGTCGGTATCAGCTTCGTTCTCAAATGGAGCATTAAAATCAAGATGAGTCGGGGTTTCTAGTCGGTTTTGGGTTTTGCGAGGAGAATTTTCCACGGTATCTTTCAAACTACAACTTTTTCTGAAAAGAGCAGATTGAACATCCCATTCCTTTGTTCCTTCTTTGAGTCCAAAACTATGAGCAAGAAAGTTTTCTGCTCCTGTATTTTCATCGAGGCGACGAATAAGATAGGCAATAGCACTTTGAAAATCTTCTCGAGTTGCTACAGCACAATAAAGGAGAATATCTCCTGTTAAATCTTGGATCACGCGACGCATATGATCGGCCATCCCTTCAAGCATTTCAAAAGTGATTTCTCTTTCCACACGATTTTCAAACCTTAGGATCATTGCGAAAGCGATATCGAAAATATTATGAGAAGCAATTCCAATATGAACCGCGCGTGCGTGCTCGGGCTCGCATGCATAAAGAACCATCCGTTTGTAATTGGCATCTGTCCGTACCTTAGAAGTATATGGAGCTTGAGGCCAACCTTTAAGAGAGGCTTCATGTTGCTCCATGGTCATATTGGCTCCTTTTACAATCCGCACCTTAATCGGTGCGCCTCCATTTCTTACCCTCTCCATAGCCCATTCGGTAATTTCTCTTTGGATCTCATGGCTATCAGGAAGATAAGCTTGAAGGACGATCCCAGCAGAAAGATCTTTAAACTCTTCTTCGCTCAGGACTTTCATGAAAAGATCTTTCGTCAAATGAAGATCTTTATATTCTTCCATGTCGAGGTTGACGAACTTTTCAATTTTTCTCCTATCTTTTCTAGTGAGAGTGTTTTTAATCGCAGCGCGGTAAAGGATGCGAAGTCTTTCAGCAATATCTTCCAGGATTTTATTGTAAGAAAGGAGGTTGATTTGAGAATAGATGGTTGAAATTTTGATCGACACATAATCGATCAAAGGATTCTCTAAGTCTTCAAGATAGATATTTAGGCGACGAACAGCTTCTTCTTCTCCAAGAATTGCTTCTCCTAGATGGTTAAGATTGAGTCGGATCCTTTGCTCTTTTCGTTTTTTAATATGACGGATAAGAGAACCTTTTTCTCCAGGAATGATGATCGACGCGGTTTCTTTACGGAGGTTCCAAATAGCAATGGGGACTAAGATTCTTGCAAATTGGTTTCCAAAAACTTTAAAGAGATAGAGCTGGAGTCTTTTAAAGGGAGAAAAAAACTTGGGTATTCCGTAAAGATGAAGGAGGTAGACCATGTGATTGGCAATACGCTGATGATTTTTAGTGCGGAAACATTGATCTGTCATATTAGTCAGAAAGATTTTTCCCACAGAGTCATTCATCATTCGATGAAGTTCGCCATATCTCTTTTTCTCTTCTTTGGTCAGTCTCTTATTCGATTCACTTAAGATCAGTCCCGCAAGCTCTATTGTTTTTTCAATACGTTCTTCAAGGGTTAATTGAACTCCCATGACTGATCCTAATAGACCCCGTGCATGGTGCATTTGTTTTGTTTCACTTTGTTTTTTTCTCATTTACGTACTCAATCCCTATAAAATACACTTCCCCGTAACCGTTCTTGTACACGAAAAAAGAATTTTCCTCTAAGATTTTTGCTAATGATGCAAATAGTTCGACTTATCATTCTTCTAATCATAGGGTTCCCTCTTTTTAGCGAGGTTGATCTTGGAGTTGATACTTTTTTTAGAGAGGGGCACGATAAATCCTATCGAAACAAGCGGATTGGTTTGATTAGCAATCAGACCGGTGTCGATAAAAAACTGACCCCTACAGTTGAAGTCCTCCGAAAAAATGAAATGAAGATCGTTGCTCTTTTTTCTCCGGAACATGGTTGGCATGGAAATGGTTATGCTTTTGAGAAAATTGGAGATGGAGTTGTCGAGAACCTTCCTGTCTATAGCCTTCATGGAAAAACGCGGCGCCCCAACGACCAGATGCTGAAAGAGATCGATCTTTTAATCTATGATATTCAAGATATTGGAACCCGTTCTTATACTTATGCGACAACACTTTTTTATGTGATGGAAGAAGCAGCAAAACGAAAAATTCCCGTCTTAGTCTTCGATCGCCCGAACCCGATTAATGGGTTGATTGTCGATGGTGGAATGCTTGAAGAGAACTGGCGCTCCTTTATTGGATACATCAATGTTCCTTATTGCCATGGAATGACAATCGGTGAGCTTGCCACGTTTTTTAATGGAGAGTATAAAATCGGGTGTGATCTAAAGATTATTCCGATGAAAGGATGGAAACGGACAATGAGTTTTAAAGAGACCGGGCTAACATGGATTCCTACGAGTCCTCATATTCCTGAGTCTGATACGCCCCTATTCTATGCATCAACAGGAATCATTGGAGAACTCAACATTGTAAGCATTGGAGTCGGTTATACCCTTCCTTTTAAAGTTGTAGGAGCTCCTTGGATAGATGCTGATGCCTTTGCTGCTAAACTCAACAGCCAAAAATTGCCAGGGGTTCATTTCTTTCCTTTTCACTACCGTCCCTTTTATGGATCGATGAAGGATAAGGACTGTCATGGTGTACTCATTCGAGTGACTGATATCCGCCGCTATAAACCTCTGAGTGTTCAGTACCTTTTAATGGGAATTTTAAAGAGCCTTTATCCCAAAGAAATCAAAAGGTATCTCCAAAAAGTCGATGGAAGCAAAAAAAGGCTTTTCAATCTTGCAAATGGGAATGATGAGATTTATCGGATGATGCTGTATGAACGGTATGCTGCATGGAAAATGATTGCCTATCAACAAAATGAGCGAGAGAAATTCAAGAAAGTCCGAGAGAAATACCTTATCTATTAATTTTTTGTTAACTACAGAGCACATATAGAATGACGCAACAAAATTAGCGATATGGGGATGTTTAGAACTAAAGAGATTTAGAGACTTCCGAGTACAAAAGTTTTGGTTTTGTAAAAAATAGGTGTTTTTGGACGGTCTAGAACTGTGAGCCTATTATAAATAGTAACAAACGGTCTCTATAAAGTTTGCAAACTGGTTTTTCGCAAGTTCCTCGATAACGAACTCTCTTTTCTATTTGTGAAAAAACCCGTTCATAAGGGGCTCTTAGAAAACTGTACCAGTGGTCTTAATCTTTCTCCTACGATTCAACTTGCTTGCATGAGGTTCCTCTATTTTTTTAAAGGAGCTTAAATTATTTTAGAAAATTATGCCAATTCTCAACACTCCCAATATGGCGCTTTTAGTGCTAAATTTGTTGACAAAATAAGAGGAAGTTTCTATGATCTCGGGAATCAAAAACAGTTGTTTAGGAGTGACAGCTTATGTCTTATAAAAAATTTAAACCTCTAGCGAACCGAGTTCTTATTAAACGTTCTGAAGCACAAGTCAGCAAAGGAGGAATTCTTCTTCCTGACTCAGCACAGGAAAAGCCTAAGCAAGGAGAAGTGCTTGCTGTTGGTCCTGGAAAAATGGGAAAAGATGGAGTTGTTAAGCCCATGGAACTTAAAATGGGTGACCAAGTTCTTTTTGGAGGATTTGCGGAAACAGAAGTTAAAGGAGATGAGGACGTAGAATTTCTCATCTTATCTGAAGAAGATGTCTTAGCAGTGATTGAATAAGGAGAAGAACATGGCTAAAATGATGCAATTTAACGAAACAGCCCTTAAATCAATCCTTAAAGGGGTTAAAACACTTGCAAAAACGGTAACAGTGACACTTGGGCCGAAAGGACGCAATGTTGTTATTAATAAAGGGCTGGGAACCCCTCTTTCTACTAAGGATGGAGTGACGGTTGCCAAA
Organism: Candidatus Neptunichlamydia sp.; assembly: GCA_030408485.1. Lineage (GTDB taxonomy): Bacteria > Chlamydiota > Chlamydiia > Chlamydiales > Simkaniaceae > Neptunichlamydia. Next base: position 6,470 of record JAUHQH010000197.1, read on the forward strand.
GAGATTTCTCTTAAAGATAAATTCGAAAACATTGGTGCAGGACTTGTCAAAGAAGCCTCTTCAAAAACTTCAGATGTTGCTGGAGATGGAACTACTACTGCGATTGTTCTAGCTGAATCGATTTTTAAGGAAGGGGTAAAAAATGTCATTGCAGGTGCCAATCCCATGAGTGTCAAACGAGGGATCGATCGTGCAGTTCAGTCAATGATCGAAGAGCTTGATAAACTCTCCATACTTGTAAGTAAACATGAAGAAATTCAACAGGTCGCAACCATCTCAGCAAACAATGATCCTGAAATTGGGGAAATGATTGCTGATGCAATGAAAAAAGTAGGTAAAGATGGAACAATCACAACTGCTGATGCTAAAGGAATTGATACAGTATTAGATGTTGTTGAAGGAATGCAATTTGACAAAGGATATCTTTCACCTTATTTCGTGACCAATGCGGAAAAGATGACCACAGAACTTTCGAATGCTCAAGTCCTTATTACAGATAAAAAACTTTCGAATGCGAAAGAGCTTGTTTTAATTCTAGAAAAAATCATGGAACAAGGTCAAAAACCTCTTCTCATTATTGCTGAAGATATCGAGGGAGAAGCTTTAGCAACACTCGTGATTAACAAGCTAAAAGGGGGAATGCTTCTTTGTGCTGTGAAAGCTCCAGCTTTTGGAGATCGAAGGAAAGCAATTCTTCAGGATATTGCGATTCTGACTGGAGCAACCGTTGTTTCTGAAGAAGTTGGACTAAGCTTAGGAGAAGTCGGACTTGAAGTTCTTGGAAATGCTAAGACAATTAAAGTTGGAAAAGAAGAAACAACAATTATCGATGGCAGAGGCAATCATAAGGTTGTTCAAGAACGTATTGAGCAAATTCGCCGTGAAATAAATGAGACCACATCTGATTATGATCGTGGAAATCTTGAAGAGCGTTTAGCAAAGCTTGCTGGAGGCGTTGCTGTTATTAATGTTGGTGCTGCAACTGAAACAGAGATGAAAGAGAAAAAAGCACGTGTTGAAGACGCTCTTCATGCTACTCGAGCAGCAGTCATTGACGGGATTGTTCCTGGAGGGGGCGTTGCCCTTCTTCGTGCAATCAAAGCTCTTGAAACGCTCAAGCTCAAAGGGGATGAGAAGATTGGCATAGACATTGTACGTCGTGCAGCTTTTGCTCCTGCAACAGCGATTGCAACAAATTGTGGAAAAGAAGGAAATATGGTTGCTGAAAAGGTTTATGAAGGAGAGGGGCCATTTGGATATAATGGACTGACCGACACCTTTGAAGATCTTCTAAAAGCTGGTGTTATAGATCCTGTTCTTGTAACGAAGAGCGCTTTAAAGCATGCCTCTTCTATTTCAAGCCTTCTCATTACCATTGCTTGTATGATTACCGATAAACCTGAACCTAAGGCTGAGACTCCAATGATGGATCCAGGAATGGGCGGTATGCCTGGAATGGGCGGCGGTATGCCTGGAATGGGCGGTATGCCTGGAATGGGAATGATGTAGGCTCACAGAAGAGTCTTATCAAAGACATATCCGTTCCATCCATCTAGGATCCGATTTTTTAACAAGAGCTCCATCGAAATGGGGCTCTTTTTCTTCGATGAGATCTCGGAAACAATCAATCGATAACTCTTAAATTTTGGAAGAGTATTCCATGCGATCTTTAGTTCTGAAGAGATCATATTCATTAAGATCAAAGGGTGAGGTAGCACTCAAGACCATTGATCTCTGCGTTTTCTTTTCTATGGTTGATAGAACTCCTTCATCAATGTCGATTCCAAAGACATCATCAGCCCCTAAAAGTTTTGCAGCAAGAGATTAAGAACCCCTACTTCCACAACCGACGTCAATGACTGTCCCTTCAATTTTTTCAGTAAGCATTTTGAGCATGAATCTGGTTGTGGAGTGGGAAAGGTCGTCAAATCCTGGATCTGGCTTCATTTTGAAGGAAAGGTTTTCCTTTAATTGAATATGGGAAAAACCTTATTCAAAGATTGGAGCATGAAGCTCCCACTGCCTATTCCAATCAATCATGGAGAATATAATACCTCATTTCTCCTTGTAAGAAAAGACTTTCTCTAGCAAAATAAAGACCTTCAGGCACCGGTAGCTCAATTGGATAGAGTACCTGGCTACGGACCAGGAGGTTAGAGGTTCGAGCCCTCTCCGGTGCACTTCTATTATAACATAAGAACAATATGAGGCATTTATGCCCATCGTCGAATATTTTCCATCAGGTCCCTTTGAAACCAACGCCTATATCTTAGGATGCAGTGGAACCAATAAAGGAGTGATCATTGATCCAGCACCCGATAGTGCTGAAGCCTTGATTGATGGGTCTGCTGGAATCAGAATCAAAGCAATTCTTTTAACCCATTCCCATTGGGATCATATTGGTGATCTAAAAAAGATAAAAACGGGTTTTGATGTTCCCGTTTATGTCCACCCCTCTGATCGCTCAAATGTTGTGAATCCTGGGAATGATAAGCTTCCTCTCATGTTTCATATCGATGGGGTTGAGCCAGAATTTGATGTGCAAGAAGGGCAAATCATCGAAGTGGGGAAACTGAGAGTCATTGTGATTGAAACACCTGGGCATACTCCAGGAGGTGTTTGCTTTTACCTTCCCAAAGAGAAAATTTTATTTTCAGGTGATACGCTTTTCAAAGGATCAATAGGAAATCTTTCTTTTCCAACAGCAGACCCCCAAGCGATGTGGCGTTCCTTAAAAAAACTTGAAAAACTTCCTCCCGAAACGGTTGTTTATCCTGGCCATGGCCCTTCGACCACGATTGGAGATGAAAATTGGCTTCCAAAAAGCGAAGAACTCTTTAGTTAATTTTTCCTATGCTATATAATGGTCTCATCAAAAGGAGATTTTTATGACACGACTTATTGGGAAAAAAGCCCCAAACTTTAAAGCTAGCGCCGTTGCAAACGGTCAGATTAATGAAAATTTTTCCCTCGATCTTTTCGATGGAAAATATCTGTCTCTTATACACATCT
>JAUHQH010000199.1 GCA_030408485.1 Candidatus Neptunichlamydia sp.
GATAAGAGGCGATGAAGGACGTGATACGCTGCGATAAGGCATGGGGAGCTGCGAATAAGCTTTGATCCGTGCATTTCCGAATGGGGCAACCCACTTGTGAGGTTTCTTGTTTGTGTTTCCAGTGCTTGCACTGGGAAGACGATCAGGACGCTGAAACAGGTATTTTAGACCTGAATATATAGGGTTTAAAAAGCAAACCCGGGGAACTGAAACATCTAAGTACCCGGAGGAAAGGAAATCAATTGATACTCCCCTAGTAGCGGCGAGCGAACGGGGACCAGCCGAGCCTCAATTGTGATTAGAATGGTCTGGAATGGCCAACCATAGAGGGGGACAGTCCCGTATAAGAAGCATGAGAGGACGTATTCAGAAGGGCGGGACACGGGGAAGTCTGTCTGAAGATCGGAGGAACACCCTCGAGGGCGAAGTACTCCTTACTGACCGATAGTGAACCAGTACCGTGAGGGAAAGGTGAAAAGCACCCCGACGAGGGGAGTGAAACAGACCTGAAACCGGACGCCTACAATCAGTTGGAGCCTCTTTATGGGGTGACAGCGTACCTTGTGTATAATGGGTCAGCGACTTAGTGTTGCGAGCAAGCTTAAGCCGATAGGTGTAGGCGCAGCGAAAGCGAGTCTTAATAGGGCGTTTTAGTTCGTAGCATTAGACCCGAAACCGAGTGATCTAGCCATGGGCAGGCTGAAGGTGCAGTAACATGCACTGGAGGGCCGAACCCACTTCTGTTGAAAAAGAACGGGATGACCTGTGGCTAGGGGTGAAAGGCCAATCAAACTCGGAGATAGCTGGTTCTCCGCGAAATCTATTTAGGTAGAGCGTCGGATTTATTCCTTGGGGGGTATAGCACTGGATGGGCTATGGGGACTCACCGTCTTACGGATCCTAACCAAACTCCGAATACCCAAGAGAACTGTCCGGCAGACACACTGCGGGTGCTAAGGTCCGTAGTGGAAAGGGAAACAGCCCTGACCGACAGCTAAGGTCCCTAAGTTATGGCTAAGTGGGAAAGCATGTGAGACTTCCAAAACAACCAGGATGTTGGCTTAGAAGCAGCCATCATTTAAAGAAAGCGTAACAGCTCACTGGTCAAGCGATCCTGCGCGGAAAATGTAACGGGGCTCAAGCCGTTCGCCGAAGGTATGGGCGCGCAAGCGCGGTAGCGGAGCGTTCCGTAAGCCTGTGAAGGTCAGCCGTGAGGCTGGCTGGAGGTATCGGAAGTGAGAATGCTGACATGAGTAGCGACAAAGAGGGTGAGAGACCCTCTCGCCGAAAGTCCAAGGGTTCCTGCGTAAAGCTAATCTGCGCAGGGTTAGCCGGCCCCTAAGGCGAGGCCGAAAGGCGTAGTCGATGGGAACCAGGTAAATATTCCTGGGCCAGTTGGAAGTGACGAATTACGTAACTTGTTCAGGCTTATTGGATTGTCTGGGCAGGGAAGTAGTTCCAGGAAATAACTC
>JAUHQH010000200.1 GCA_030408485.1 Candidatus Neptunichlamydia sp.
GACCTGTGGGTAGGGGGGAAGTGCCAATCTAGCTCGGAAATAGCTCGTACTCTCCGAAATGCATTTAGGTGCAGCGTATTTATGGTTTATAAGAGGTAGAGCTACTGATTGGATGCGGGGGCTTCACCGCCTACCAATTCCGGACAAACTCCGAATGCTTATAAATTAAATAAATGCAGTGAGGGCATGGGTGCTAAGGTCCATGTCCGAGAGGGAAAGAACCCAGACCATCAGCTAAGGTCCCCAAATATATACTAAGTTGAAATAACGAGGTTTGATTGCTTAGACAGCTAGGATGTTGGCTTGGAAGCAGCCATTCATTTAAAGAGTGCGTAACAGCTCACTAGTCGAGCGATCAAGCATGGACAATAATCGGGCATAAGTATATTACCGAAGCTATGGACAGTACATTAGATGTACTAGTGGTAGGAGAGCATTCTGTTTGCGCCGAAGCTTGTCTGCGAGGATAAGTGGAGCGGATAGAAAAGCAAATGTAGGGATAAGTAACGATAATGCGGGTGAGAAACCCGCACACCGAAAGACCAAGGATTCCGTGGCCATGCTAATCAGCCACGGGTTAGTCGGGACCTAACGCGAACCCGAACGGGGTAGTGGATGGACAACGGGTTAATATTCCCGTACCTGCTCTCATTGAAAGTGACGGATCTCAGGAGTTGCTGCGTACTGACGGAATAGTACGTTGAAGCGCAAGCGATAGTACACAGAAGCTACGGTGGATGTGATAATGTAGCGAATGAGGTTCCAAGAAAAGCGAGAGAAGCAGCCCGTACCGTAAACCGACACAGGTGGTTGGGAAGAGAATTCTAAGGTGCTCGAGTGATTCATAGCTAAGGAACTAGGCAAAATGGTCTCGTAACTTCGGGAGAAGAGACGCCAGCAGTAATGCTGGCCGCAGTGAATAGGCCCAGGCGACTGTTTCACAAAAAAACAGGACTATGCAAAATCGAAAGATGCAGTATATGGTCTGACACCTGCCCGGTGCTGGAAGGTTAAGTGGAGCTGTTATACGTAAGTAGAAGCAGTGAAATGAAGCCCCAGTAAACGGCGGCCGTAACTATAACGGTCCTAAGGTAGCGAAATTCCTTGTCGGGTAAGTTCCGACCTGCACGAATGGTGCAACGATCTGGGCACTGTCTCAGCTATGAGCTCGGTGAAATTGTAGTATCGGTGA
>JAUHQH010000201.1 GCA_030408485.1 Candidatus Neptunichlamydia sp.
CTGAATAAGAGGGTGAAAGAGAACCTGAAACTGTGTGCCTACAAGCGGTCGGAGCGAAAGTGACGGCGTGCCTTTTGCATAATGACCCTACGAGTTACGGGTGCTAGCAAGGTTAAGGATTTAAGATCCGTGAGCCGCAACGAAAGTGAGTCTTAACAGGGCGAATAGTTAGTACTTGTAGACGCGAAACCGAGTGATCTACCCATGGGCAGGTTGAAGCTGTGGTAACACATAGTGGAGGACCGAACCAGTTGACGTTGAAAAGTCTTTGGATGACCTGTGGGTAGGGGTGAAAGGCCAATCAAACTCGGAAATAGCTCGTACTCCCCGAAATGCATTTAGGTGCAGCGTTGAGTATAGTTTTATAGAGGTAGAGCTACTGATTGGATGCGGGGGCTTCACCGCCTACCAATTCCTGACAAACTCCGAATGCTATAAAATGATTCTCAGCAGTGAGGGCATGGGTGCTAAGGTCCATGTCCGAGAGGGAAAGAACCCAGACCATCAGCTAAGGTCCCCAAATATATACTAAGTTGAACTAACGAGGTTCGATTGCACAGACAGCTAGGATGTTGGCTTGGAAGCAGCCATTCATTTAAAGAGTGCGTAACAGCTCACTAGTCGAGCGATCGAGCATGGATAATAATCGGGCATAAGTATATTACCGAAGCTATGGCTTCTATACACGAGTATAGAGGGGTAGGGGAGCATTGTAACAGGGTTGAAGGTGTACCGTCAGGTATGCTGGACTGGTTACAAAAGAAAATGTAGGCATAAGTAACGATAATGCGGGTGAGAAACCCGCACACCGAAAGACTAAGGTTTCCTCAGCTATGCTAATCAGCTGAGGGTTAGTCGGGACCTAACGCGAACCCGAAAGGGGTAGTGGATGGACAACAGATTAATATTTCTGTACTACTTTATATTGCGATGGGGTGACGGAGTAATGACAGCACCGCGAACTGACAGAATAGTTCGTTAAACTGAATAGGTATAGGCTTGATAGTTAAATGCGTCAGGTTTGCTGAATCAGGATAGTACCACAAAGGTTCGCCAGCGTGGATAGTGTGTGTAAAGGCTTCCAAGAAAAACCTCTAAGCTTCAGATATAAAGTACTCGTACCGTAAACCGACACAGGTAGTTGGGAAGAGAATTCTAAGGTGCTCGAGAGATTCATGGCTAAGGAACTAGGCAAAATAGACTCGTAACTTCGGGAGAAGAGTCGCCCCCACTTAATTGTGGAGGCCGCAGAGAAATGATCCAGGCGACTGTTTATCAAAAACACAGGGCGATGCTAAATCGAAAGATGATGTATATGGCCTGACACCTGCCCGGTGCTGGAAGGTTAAGTGGAGTTGTTATCTTCGGAGAAGCAATGAAATGAAGCCCCAGTAAACGGCGGCCGTAACTATAACGGTCCTAAGGTAGCGAAATTCCTTGTCGGGTAAGTTCCGACCTGCACGAATGGTGCAACGATCTGGATACTGTCTCAGCCATGAGCTCGGTGAAATTGTAGTAT
>JAUHQH010000203.1 GCA_030408485.1 Candidatus Neptunichlamydia sp.
ACTACCTGTGTCGGTTTACGGTACGGGCTGCCTGGCTTGCTTTTCTTGGAAGTGGAGTCGCTATATTATCACCGCAGCCGAAGCCTTGGTGTACTATCACAACCTTAACAGTTGCTTCAACGTACTATTCCGTCAGTACGCAATAACTCATCCCCTCCGTCACGTTTAGCGCCGGCAGGTACCAGAATATTAACTGGTTGTCCATCCACTACCCCCTTCGGGTTCGCGTTAGGTCCCGACTAACCCTCAGCTGATTAGCATAGCTGAGGAAACCTTAGTCTTTCGGTGTGCGGGTTTCTCGCCCGCATTATCGTTACTTATGCCGACATTTTCTTTTCTATGCGCTCCAGCAAACCTCGCAGTTCCCCTTCAACGCCCAGAGAATGCTCCCCTACCCATCTTTCGATGCCACAGCTTCGGTGGTATACTTATGCCCGATTATTATCCATGCTCGACCGCTCGACTAGTGAGCTGTTACGCACTCTTTAAATGAATGGCTGCTTCCAAGCCAACATCCTAGCTGTCTGGGCAGTCAAACCTCGTTTATTCAACTTAGTATACACTTGGGGACCTTAGCTGATGGTCCGGGTTCTTTCCCTCTCGGACATGGACCTTAGCACCCATGCCCTCACTGCTGTAAATCATTCTATAGCATTCGGAGTTTGTCAGGAATTGGTAGGCGGTGAAGCCCCCGCATCCAATCAGTAGCTCTACCTCTATAGAACTTTTACAACGCTGCACCTAAATGCATTTCGGGGAGTACGAGCTATTTCCGAGTTTGCTTGGCCTTTCACCCCTCCCCACAAGTCATCCCAAGACTTTTCAACGACCACGGGTTCGGTCCTCCACTTTGGGTTAACAAAGCTTCAACCTGCTCATGGGTAGATCACTCGGTTTCGCGTCGACCACTACTAACTCTAGCGCCCTATTCAGACTCGCTTTCGCTGCGGATCCTCGACTGAATCGATTAACCATGCTAGCAACGGTAACTCGTAGGCTCATTATGCAAAAGGCACGCCGTCATCCACCAATGGCAGACTCCGACCGCTTGTAAGCGTATGGTTTCAGGATCTATTTCACTCCGTTATTCACGGTTCTTTTCACCTTTCCCTCACGGTACTGGTTCACTATCGGTCTCTCAGGAGTATTTAGCCTTACCGGATGGTCCCGGCAAATTCATGCAAGGTTTCACGTGCCCCGCACTACTCAGGATACTGCTATCAATCTGTCTCTTATACACATCT
>JAUHQH010000204.1 GCA_030408485.1 Candidatus Neptunichlamydia sp.
TATTAAGTAGGGCGGAACACGTGAAATTCTGTCTGAAGATCGGAGGACCACCTTCGAAGGCTAAGTACTCCTTACTGACCGATAGTGAACCAGTACCGTGAGGGAAAGGTGAAAAGCACCCCGACGAGGGGAGTGAAACAGTACCTGAAACCGAACGCCTACAATCAGTCGGAGCTTGACTGGACTCTAATGACAATCTGCTTCAAGAACGTTGATGAGGATCAACGCGAAGGAAGCGAAACAATGTCAGATTTTGCCATTATTACAGATGGAACAGCAGCCGTTGTCGGCCTCGTATTGGGGTTAATCAACATGGGTGTGAACCATTGCCCGAACGACGGGTGTTTGGCAAAAAATGAGGTAACACCTTACATCGCGGCCTCGGTCGGTGATGTGGTTTACCAAAAACAAACCATCGGCGAGGAATTCTATATCAGAAAGCAAACTGGTAAAGCTCGCGGACCATTCCAATTCACCTACGGTGCATCAGTTACCGAAGATGGCGGGGTTTGGGTCGGGTTTGGCAGCACAACGACATATCAGATCAATAACAGATGGTACGCCCAGTTCCATTCGATGCCCGGCATTTACATGAAGGGTGACGATGTGGGTCTTGGTGGGCCAATCGAATTCAGATCTGGTGTCGAATTGGGATACGAAAATCGCGCAGGTGTGCGGATGGGCCTCAGCGTTGACCATCGGTCAAACGCGGGGATCTACTCCAGCAACCCTGGCCTTGAAACAGTACAGTTTCGAGTTTCAATCCCTCTCAAATAACCACCACGTGGTTGTCATTAGTGTCCAGTCTTGTGACGGCGTACCTTTTGTATAATGGGTCATCGACTTAGTGTATCTAGCAAGCTTAAGCCGTTAGGTGTAGGCGCAGCGAAAGCGAGTCTTAATAGGGCGACTGAGTTAGATGCATTAGACCCGAAACCGAGTGATCTAGGCATGACCAGGTTGAAGGTAAGGTAACACTTACTGGAGGACCGAACCCACATCTGTTGAAAAAGATCGGGATGAGTTGTGCCTAGGGGTGAAAGGCCAATCAAACTCGGAGATAGCTGGTTCTCTGCGAAATCTATTTAGGTAGAGCGTCATCCGAATACCCTCGGGGGTAGAGCACTGGATGGGTAATGGGGCCCCACAGGCTTACTGATCCTAACCAAACTCCGAATACCGAGGAGTACTAGATGGCAGA
>JAUHQH010000205.1 GCA_030408485.1 Candidatus Neptunichlamydia sp.
ACGGTGCCTGACTTGCGCAGAGAACAACGTATTGAAAAGCGTAGTAAAAGGACTTAATATCACATTTAGATCTGTGAAATTAGCACTTGCTTAAACTAAATTCACACTCAAAAACTAGAGATGTGTCAATTAACTATTGACACATCTCTACACTTAATTAAAAAATGGATACTTCACGCTTCATATGGGGCGACGAACTAGATGAACTACCTCGTCTGCACGAAATAATAAATATTAGAAGCCCATACCTGGCATTCCGCCCATACCCATTCCTCCTGGCATTCCACCACCTGGAGCAGCTGGAGCGTCATCTTTTGCAGATGGATCTTCTGTGATCATAGATTCAGTAGTAATAATTAGTGAAGCTACTGATGCAGCATCTTGCAACGCGGTTCTTACAACTTTAGTTGGATCGATGACACCTGCTTTGAACATATCAACAAATTCCATTTCTTGAGCATTAAAACCCATAGAATTTGATTTGCTTTCATCAAGTTTTCCAGCAACAACCGCACCATCAACGCCTGCATTTTCTGCAATTTGACGAATTGGTGCTTGTAGGGCTCTTTTTACAATATTGATACCTGATTTCTGATCCTCATTTGCTCCTTTTAAACCCTCAAGTGCTTTTGCAGCATAGAATAATGTAGTACCACCACCAGATACAACACCTTCTTCAACAGCAGCTCTTGTAGCATGAAGCGCATCATCAACACGATCTTTTCTTTCTTTAACTTCTACCTCAGTTGCACCACCTACTTTTAGTACAGCAACACCACCGACAAGTTTTGCTAATCTTTCTTGCAACTTTTCTTTATCGTAATCAGATGTAGATTCTTTTATTTGCTGACGCATTTGTGCACATCTTGATTCTAAATCAGCTTTACTGCCTGCTCCATCAACAACCACTGTATCTTCCTTAGTGATTTTAACTTTCTTAGCGCTACCAAGCATAGATAGATCAACATTTTCCATCTTCATACCTAAATCATCACTAATAAGCTGACTACCAGTTAGTATCGCAAGATCTTCAAGCATTGCTTTTCTTCTATCACCAAAACCAGGGGCTTTAACAGCCGCAACCTTTAAACCTCCTCTTAGCTTATTTACAACAAGAGTAGCCAAAGCTTCACCTTCAACATCTTCTGCAATAATTAATAATGGTCTTGATGACTGAACTACCGCTTCAAGAACAGGTAGCATTGGCTGCAAGCTTGAAAGCTTTTTTTCAAAAATCAGAATATGTGGATTATCAAGCTCAGCTGTCATCTTTTCAGAATTTGTTACGAAATATGGAGATAGATAACCTCTATCAAACATCATACCTTCAACAACATCAACTTCAAAGCCAAAGTTTTTAGCCTCTTCAACAGTGATAACACCTTCTTTACCAACTTTCTCCATTGCAAGTGCAATTTGCTCACCAATTTGCTTGTCACCATTTGCTGAAATAGTACCTACTTGAGCAATTTCTTCTTGAGTGCTAATTGGCTTACTAGCTTTTTTTATCGCTTTTAGTACGTTTTCAACTGCAATATCAATACCTCGCTTAAGATCCATTGGATTATAACCAGCTGCAACTGACTTATTTCCTTCCTTTACAATAGCTTGAGTTAAAATCGTAGCAGTTGTAGTTCCATCACCAGCAACATCTGCTGTTTTACTTGCAACTGATTTCACCAATTGAGCACCAAGATTTTGATTTGCATCTTTAAGCTCAACAGCTTTAGCAACTGTTACACCATCTTTTGTTACTCTTGGAGCTCCAAATGACTGTTCAATTGCAACATTACGTCCTTTTGGACCTAGTGTAACTTTTACAGTATTTGCAAGTATATCCACACCCTTGATCATTTCTTCGCGGGCTTTTGTCCCATATTTTATTTGCTTTGCCATTCTTTTTAATCTCCTATCTAAAAAATATTTGTTATTTATTTTGTAATTATACCGATAACATCGCTTTCTTTCATGATGATTAAATCATC
>JAUHQH010000206.1 GCA_030408485.1 Candidatus Neptunichlamydia sp.
GAAAAGAGGAACCCTTTTTTTGATTTGCTTCAAGATTTCAAAAACAAACTTTGTGTTTTATTTTCAACTATAGAAGAAAAATCAATGCGTTTGATCATCCTTTTTTTTTATGCCAACAATCTTGATTCCCTGAAAAATCACCTCGACAATGATAAAATAAATTTGATTCTTGAACGAATTGACTTTCTTTCACTCGAAATTAACTCTTCCTTTGATTGCATACATCAAAGCATTATGACCTTCCTGAAAGCAAAATCTTTGGAGGAAGATTTCAAACTCCTCAGACACTCCATCAGCGGAAATTCTTACACAATTTTTGAAAAATTGAGGCTCCCAAACTCTAAACAAAAGCAAGCGAGATTCAAAAGTTTCCTTCATTGGTTATTAGGGAAGAAGCTCAATGATGATTTCAAGGATTACTATGATTTTAGTGACTTGAATTTGAATTTACTGTCAATTAAGAGAGAAAAAAGTAGGGAAACTTTTGATAATGACGATGGAGATATAACGGAGAATAGTAAGAAAAAGGTAAAGAGTTTGGATGATCATTTTACTTTTGAAAAAATTCTTCTTTCGAACAACAAAATTAAAGGGAACATAATTTCTGCTTTCAGGGCAGATGGAATTCTCTATCTTTCGACCGACCAAGGGGAGATTGTTCAAAAGTTAAATTCTCAAGAAACAAAAATACTGGTGAAAGGTAAAAACAAATGAAAATAGATGAAAGTTCAATTTTGAGCATTAAGGTTGACTCAAAGCAAAGCATCTTTTTTGTAACTTCTCGTGGAGAATTAAAGGTTCTAAAAAAGGGTGAAAGATACACAAAAAATATTTTTCATGATGTTAATTGTGAACTTCTCGAAAAGTCTTTCATAATTTGCAAGGACAACCTATTCTTCCAAAGCAAAAAATATCTCCTCTTTCAAGTGAAAATATCAAGCAATAATGTGATATCATTGCAAAAGCTACAAGTCTGTAAAGATTTTGGGAAAATAAGTGAATTCAAGAAAACCCATAAACAAGAAAAGTTGATTGTTTTGACTCGAAAAGGAAGCCTTCAGGTGATTAATTTTACAGCTTTATCATCTTCAATTCATAGACTCAACCAGAAACAAAGTAAACTGTTCATTAAGAAGATGATCATCTTTTTTGGACTTTTGATTACAATGTTGGAGGAAACAAAATTGTCATCTGCAGTTCATACAAGAATAAATCTGGAAACAACAAATCTGTGTGTTTTATTGATGGTTATGAACTGAAACAGAAGTTATATTTAATAGTGAATGCAAAAATTGTAAGGAGCTTTTTAGATTTGGAGAGACCCCTTTTTGTCGATTTCAAATTCAAAATGAAGGTCAAAAAGTTTCAGCGAGAAGTTATTCTCATTGTTATGGGTTCAAGCCAAACCTTATTAAGCTTTTATCTTCAGAAAAATACCTTGAATAGACTCAGCAGTCCTTTTCCTTTGACTGGATTTCAGCATATCTCAAGGATTGGGAACTTAGTTTTAAGTCTGTTTGAAGGTGGAATAAATTTAATCATCCCAAGGATAAAGAAATAAAATCAGATAGTTTTGTTTTACAATTTCATATTTATCTCAACTATTGAACATTTTATCAATTTTTACTTTATTTTTTTATCATGATATCTTTATTTATACATGAAGGAATTTTTAAA
>JAUHQH010000207.1 GCA_030408485.1 Candidatus Neptunichlamydia sp.
CAGATGTGTATAAGAGACAGACATGCAATCGTATATTCTCAAAAGCAAAATAAAACAATCGAGCTATTAGTACCGGTTAGCTTCATGCGTTACCGCACTTCCACACCCGGCCTATCAACGTGGTGGTCTTCCACGGCTCTGATAGGGAAGTCTAGTTTTAAGGTGGGTTTCCCGCTTAGATGCATTCAGCGGTTATCCCGTCCGTACTTAGCTACCCAGCTATGCTGCTGGCGCAACAACTGGTCCACCAGAGGTACGTCCACCTCGGTCCTCTCGTACTAAAGGCAGATCCTCTCAAACTTCCTACACCCACGGCAGATAGGGACCGAACTGTCTCACGACGTTCTAAACCCAGCTCACGTACCACTTTAAACGGCGAACAGCCG
>JAUHQH010000208.1 GCA_030408485.1 Candidatus Neptunichlamydia sp.
GTAGTGTTATTCACTGAATTTTGTTCTTAGTTACATGACTTCTCTTTCGAAAGTAGAAGATAGTTTGGAAAATTGAATTGGACGCTGCGATACTAGTTAACTAGCTGCGCGTAATTTTTGATTGGTGAGTTACTTTCGTTAGCTCTATCCTTGCTTAAGTTCATCCTAAGCTTTAGACGTCGACCTATGCTGTTACAGCATTTTCTCCATAGAAAGGAGGTGATCCAGCCGCAGGTTCCCCTACGGCTACCTTGTTACGACTTCATCCCAGTTACCAACTACACCTTAGGACCCTGCCATTGTTGACGCAGGCACTTCGGGTGCGATCGGCTTCCATGATGTGACGGGCGGTGTGTACAAGACCCGGGAACGTATTCACGGCACCGTAGCTGATGTGCCATTACTAGCGATTCCGACTTCATGGAGGCGAGTTGCAGCCTCCAATCCGAACTGAGCCCAGTTTTGTAGATTTCCTCCACCTCGCGGTATCGGTTCTCATTGTACTGAGCATTGTAGTACGTGTGCAGCCCTAGGCGTAAGGGCCATACTGACCTGACGTCATCCCCACCTTCCTCCCAGTTGATCTGGGCAGTCTGAATAGAGTCCCCACCATTACGTGCTGGTAACTATTCACAGGGGTTGCGCTCGTTGCCGGACTTAACCGAACATCTCACGACACGAGCTGACGACGGCCATGCAGCACCTGTGTAAAGTGCCCGAAGGCTCACTCCTTTTCGGGAGCTTAGCGATACATGTCAAGCCTAGGTAAGGTTCTTCGCGTTGCATCGAATTAAGCCACATACTCCACCGCTTGTGCGGGTCCCCGTCAATTTCTTTGAGTTTTAGTCTTGCGACCGTACTCCCCAGGCGGTGCGCTTAACGCGTTAGCTCCGGCACAGAAGGGGTCGAACCCTCCCACACCAAGCGCACATCGTTTACTGCTAGGACTACAGGGGTATCTAATCCCTTTCGCTACCCTAGCCTTCGAGCCTCAGCGTCAGTAAATGTCCAGTAACCTGCTTTCGCCATTGGTCTTCCTCTCGATATCTACGCATTTCACTGCTACACCGAGAATTCCAGTTACCTCTCCATTACTCTAGCACGGCAGTATCGAATGCAGTTTGGAGGTTGAGCCTCCAGATTTCACATCTGACTTACCGCGCAGCCTACGCTCCCTTTACGCCCAGTGATTCCGAATAACGCTCGGGACCTTCGTATTACCGCGGCTGCTGGCACGAAGTTAGCCGTCCCTTCCTCTTAGCATACTATCAAACATACTAGCTATTAACTAATATGCCTTACTCTGCTATGACAGGAGTTTACGACCCTAGGGCCTTCATCCTCCACGCGGCGTTGCACCATCAGACTTGCGTCCATTGTGAATGATTCTCGACTGCTGCCACCCGTAGGTGTCTGGACCGTGTCTCAGTTCCAGTGTTGCTGATCTTCCTCTCAGAACAGCTACCCGTCGTAGTCTTGGTGAGCCATTACCTCACCAACTAACTGATAGGACGCGAGCCTATCTCAAAGCACCAGCCGAAGCTAGCTTTAGTCCGTAGACCGTATGCGGTATTAATCTCCCTTTCGGAAGGCTATCCCCCACTCTGAGGTAAGTTGCTCACGTGTTACTAACCCGTCCGCCACTAAGAATAACTTTAGTAAACTAATGTTATTCTCCGTTCGACTTGCATGTCTTATCCACGCCGCCAGCGTTCATTCTGAGCCAGAATCAAACTCTCCGTATAATTGCCTTCTTGCGAAGGACTTCTTTTAAAACGGTTGGCGTATATTATTTCTACTTATTGCTAAGTAGGCGTAATTTACTTATAAATTGACAAGTGATAGATTCAAATAGAAGCGCCGTTTAAACACTTAGATTTTGCACTATCTGCCTGCGCATGAAATTTTCATTCACCGCAGCGCACAATTCAATTTTCCTCTTCTACTTAGATCAATCCCTCAAGAACGCTCATTGCTAACTTAATAACCAGCTGAATCGTTTCGAAGGATTCAGTAAAGCAGACTCCGTATCTGTCTCTTATACACATCTGACGCTGCCGACGAA
>JAUHQH010000209.1 GCA_030408485.1 Candidatus Neptunichlamydia sp.
GGTTCCTATCCCATGCTAATCAGGGTAGGGTAAGTCGGCCCCTAAGGCGAGGCAGAGATGCGTAGTCGATGGGAAACAGGTTAATATTCCTGTACCACTAATACATGCGCTGGGGTGACGGAGAAGGCTAGGCTAGAACACAGTTGGTGTGTATCTAAGCGTTTAGGCAGAGCACTTAGGCAAATCCGGGTGCTTAATGCTGAGGCGTGATGGCGACGGTTCTACGGAACTGGAGTAGTCGATGCCATGCTTCCAGGAAAACCCTCTAAGCATCAGTTTATTAGTGACCGTACTCTAAACGGACACACGTGGATAGGATGAGAATTCCAAGGCGCTTGAGAGAACTTGGGTGAAGGAACTAGGCAAAATAGCACCGTAACTTCGGGAGAAGGTGCGCCCCTGACGGTTCATAGCTGTCGGGGGCCGCAGAGACCAGGTGGCTGCGACTGTTTAACAAAAACACAGCACTCTGCTAACGCGAAAGCGGACGTATAGGGTGTGACGCCTGCCCGGTGCCGGAAGGTTAATTGATGGGGTTAGCGTATGCGAAGCTCTTGATCGAAGCCCCGGTAAACGGCGGCCGTAACTATAACGGTCCTAAGGTAGCGAAATTCCTTGTCGGGTAAGTTCCGACCTGCACGAATGGCGTAACGACGGCCACACTGTCTCCACCCAAGACTCAGTGAAATTGAACTCGCAGTTAAGATGCTGCGTACCCGCGGCTAGACGGAAAGACCCCGTGCACCTTTACTACAGCTTTGCACTGAACATTGGGCCTACTTGTGTAGGATAGCTGGGAGGCTTTGAAACCGGGACGCTAGTTCCGGTGGAGCCAATCTTGAAATACCAGCCTGGTAGTTCTGATGTTCTAACCATGGCCCCTTAGCGGGGTTTGGGACAGTGTATGGTGGGTAGTTTGACTGGGGCGGTCTCCTCCTAAAGCGTAACGGAGGAGCGCGAAGGTTCCCTAAGCCGGGTCGGAAATCCTGAGGTTTGTGCAAAGGCATAAGTGAGCTTGACTGCGAGACAGACACGTCGAGCAGGTACGAAAGTAGGTCTTAGTGATCCGGTGGTTCTGTATGGAAGGGCCATCGCTCAACGGATAAAAGGTACGCCGGGGATAACAGGCTGATTCCTCCCAAGAGTCCATATCGACGGGGGAGTTTGGCACCTCGATGTCGGCTCATCACATCCTGGGGCTGTAGCAGGTCCCAAGGGTATGGCTGTTCGCCATTTAAAGTGGTACGCGAGCTGGGTTTAGAACGTCGTGAGACAGTTCGGTCCCTATCTGCCGTGGACGTTTGAGATTTGAGAGGAGCTGCTCCTAGTACGAGAGGACCGGAGTGGACGAACCTCTGGTGTTCCGGTTGTCACGCCAGTGGCATTGCCGGGTAGCTATGTTCGGACGGGATAACCGCTGAAAGCATCTAAGCGGGAAGCCTCCCTCAAGATAAGATCTCACTGGGACATAAGTCCCCTAAAGAGCCGTTCGAGACTAGGACGTTGATAGGTTGGGTGTGTAAGTGCTGTGAGGCATTGAGCTAACC
>JAUHQH010000210.1 GCA_030408485.1 Candidatus Neptunichlamydia sp.
ATCCGTTGAGCGACGGCAATTCCACTTTCTACCGCCGGATCACTAAGGCCTACTTTCGTATCTTCTCGACTTGTAGGTCTCACAGTTAGTCTGGTTTGTGCCTTTACGCTCGACACACGGTTACCGACCGTGCTGAACCAACCTTCGCGCTCCTCCGTTACTCTTTAGGAGGATACCGCCCCAGTAAAACTGACCGGCTGCCACGGTCCCCACGGCCGGATTACGGCTCGGGGTTAGATTATCCAATGTCAAAGGGTGGTATCTCACTGGCGACTCCAGATGCGCCTAAACGCACCCTTCAAAGTCTCCCACTTATGCTGAGCATTAAAATCAAATAACCAGTAACAGCTTACAGTTAAGGTCTATAGGGTCTTTCCGTCCTTCTGCGGGTAGCCGGCATCTTCACCGGCACTACAATTTCACTGAGCTCCTGGTCGAGACAGTGGTCAACTCGTTGCACGATTCGTGCAGGTCGGAACTTACCCGACAAGGAATTTCGCTACCTTAGGACCGTTATAGTTACGGCCGACATTCACCAGGACTTGGACTCGAAGCTTCGCCTCAAGGGCTAACATCTCATCGTAATCTTTTGGCATTGGTCACGTGTCACATCCTATACATCGGCTTGCGCCTTGGCAGAATGCTGTGTTTTTGCTAAACAGTCGGTTGACCCATTTCACTGCGGCCCCTCCGAAGAGGGGCACTCCTTATCCCGAAGTTACGGAGCTATTTTGCCGAGTTCCTTGACCAGGTTTCACTCTTGCGCCTTGGTATACTCTACCCACCCACCTGTGTCGGTTTACGGTACTGGCTGCGTTTAATCGTGGTGGCTTTTCTTGGCTCTTCTTCATGCAATACGGTTCAGCCGAAGCTTCCCCTCAGAATTAAATAACTTGGTTGCAATTCAAAAAGCGTCCCCATCCACTTTGCAGGTGCTGAAATATTAATCAGCTTTCCATCCCCTACGCCTATCGGCCTCGGGTTAGGTCCAGACTAACCCCGGGACGAAAAACGTTGCCCGGGAAACCTTGGGTTTACGGCGGCCGGGGATTTCACCCGGCTTATCGTTACTAATGTCTACATACTCTCTAGTCAGTAGTCCACGGTCGGTCGCCCTTCCGCTTCAATCCAACTGACTATGCTCCTCTACCACGCCACTCCCCCGCAGGAGAATGACCTCCAGAGCTTCGGTATCATGCTTATCGCCAATCATTTTCGGCGCAGGGTCTCTCGATGAGTAAGCTATTACGCATTTTTTAAATGGTGGCTGCTTCTAAGCCAACATCCTCACTGTCTAAGAAACCCCACCTCCTTTCCACTTAGCATGATTTTGGCACCTTAGCTGCTGATCTGGGCTGTTTCCCTTTCGACAATGAAGCTTATCCCCCACTGTCTCACTGCTGCGCTCTATTGAATGGTATTCGGAGTTTGATAGGGGTTGGTAGGCGGGTATGCCCCCTAGCCCTTTCAGTGCTCTACCCCCACTCATCAACACGCAACGCTGCACCTAAATGCATTTCGAGGAGAACCAGCTATCACGGGGCTTGAATAGCCTTTCACTCCGACCCACAGCTCATCCGAGCGTTTTTCAACACACAACGGTTCGGTCCTCCACCACATTTTACTGTAGCTTCAACCTGGCCATGGGTAGGTCGCCTCCGCTTCGGGTCTAGCGCCTGCAACTAATGTCGCCCTGTTCGGACTCGCTTTCGCTACGCCTTCGATCCAGAAGATCTTAAGCTTGCCACAGACACTAACTCGTAGACTCATTAAGCAAAAGGCACGCAATCACAGCACGGGGCTGCTCTTACACCTTGTAGGCACATGGTTTCAGGTTCTATTTCACTCCCCTCACAGGGGTACTTTTCACCTTTCCCTCACGGTACTTGTTCACTATCGGTCGCTAGTTAGTATTTAGCCTTACGCAGTGGTCTGCGCAGATTCACACGGGGTTTCACGTGTCCCGTGCTACTCAGGAACTCCCTAGGGCCTTCGAGGATTTCGGTTACGGGGATCTCACCCTCTCTGTCGCATCTTTCCAAATGCTTCACCTATCCTCTCCGGTCCCACAGCGGGGTCCTACAACCCCGGGGAATAAATCCCCCGGCTTGGGCTCTTCCGTTTTCGCTCGCCACTACTCACGGAATCGATTGCTCTTTCTTTTCCTCCGGTTCCTGCGCTGTTTCACT
>JAUHQH010000211.1 GCA_030408485.1 Candidatus Neptunichlamydia sp.
AGATGCTCAGGAGTCTCTTGTGCTCGGATATGTGTATAAGTGACAGCACAGAAACTGCTCTATGGATTCCATTACACGTCTGCCAGCTCGTTCTGATTTTACGTATACATTGCGGAGAGTAGACCAGCGGAACTTCCCCGCTAGTCTCTCGCAGAACGGTGCGTAAACCTCTCAGCTTACACCGCTCCCATTATCCAATCGGTGATCCAAGACCTATCTTCCAATGAACAAATAGATTTGGTTCTCGCTTTCTAACGCAACCTAACCATCTCCTCGCTCGTCGTTTATGACCTTGATATCTTTTGTATTTTCTCATTACCCAACGAGTGAGATATTTCTCTATATTTCTCAGGTATGGATACATGGCTGATTTATAATATCTACCATAATAATTTACCCAACCCTGCACTGCAGAGTTAAACATTCTCGCTAAGTCTCCCATGTTCTTATCACTTCGCAAATGTAGCTTCCAGCTCCGTATCTCTTTCTTCACATGCTTTGCAGCTTTCCGACTGATTGCAGGTGTAAAGTTTACAAACATCTTCCCTTTCCTATTCTTTGATAGTCTGGGGCGAAATGTATAACCTAGAAAATCAAAACTTTCGTGCTCATGTGAGCCTTTTCGATCGACATCCTTGCAATACACTATTTTTGTTTTGTCAGGATGCAGTTCAAGGTCACATTCTTTTAATCTGACCTTGATTGCTTCTTGTACTTTTTCCGCTGTCATCTTGGAACTGCAATGCACCAGTGCATCATCCACGTAACGTTCGAACTTTACTTCTGGAAATTGCCTTTTCATCCATTCATCAAACACATAATGTATGAATATGTTAGAAATCAAAGGACTGGCTACCCCGCCTTGCGAAATTCCAGAATTTCTTTCAATCAGTGTTCCATCCTCGTTTTGAATTGGTGCTTTTAGCCACCTTTCAACGTAAAGATGAACCCACTTCTCTTCAGTATGAAATCTTATGGTTTTCATTACAAGTTGGTGATCTACTGTATCAAAAAAACTTTTGATATCCAGATCAATACACCTATCATTCTTCCAGCATCTCCTTCTTGCTATCCCAACTGCATCTAATGCCGATTTTCTAGGTCTATACCCGTAGGAATCTTCATGAAATATCGGTTCTACAATAGGCTCCAAGTAGCTCTTAACTACTGCTTGTGCCACTCGGTCCGATACAGTTGGAATTGATAACAAGCGTTGAGTTTTACTGCCATCTCTTTTAGGTATTTCCACCTGTCTCTTATACACATCTGACGCTGCCG
>JAUHQH010000212.1 GCA_030408485.1 Candidatus Neptunichlamydia sp.
GAGATGTGTATAAGAGACAGGTATCTGGTTTATCGCTGCCATATTTCAGCATAGCATCAGCATAAGGGATTCTTGCAAAAGGAGGTTTTGAGACTTTTTTATCACCAAATTTATTGAATACTTCATATAGCATTGGTTCAATCGCTGCAAATATATCTTCTTGCGTTACAAAAGACATTTCTATATCGAGTTGATAAAACTCTCCTGGAGATCTATCAGCCCTTGCGTCTTCATCACGAAAGCATGGAGCGATTTGAAAATATTTATCAAACCCAGACATCATCAACATTTGCTTAAATTGTTGAGGGGCTTGTGGAAGAGCGTAGAATTTGCCAGGGTGCATCCTACTAGGGACTAAAAAGTCACGAGCTCCTTCTGGAGAGCTAGCAGTTAAAATCGGTGTTTGAAACTCAGTAAAACCTGCGCCTGTCATTTGACTTCTGAGTTCAGAGATTATTTTTGAGCGAAGTATGATGTTATCGTGCAACTTTTTGCGTCTTAGATCCAGGAATCGGTATTTTAACCTTGTGTCTTCAGGTTCTTCCTGATCAGTATTTACGATCATTGGCAGCATTTCTGCTTCAGATTCAAGTATATAGTTGTTTACTGACACTTCTATATACCCTGTATCCATTGATGTGTTTATGGTATCTTTATCTCGAGCTACTACCTCACCTTCAATAGTTATAACACTTTCATAGCGCAGGTAACTGGCTTGATCTTTAAGAGGAAGATCTTGATCTGTAAAAACTAATTGCGTTATTCCATAATGATCTCTAAGATCTATGAAGAGTAAATTACCGTGATCACGGCGTCTATGTACCCATCCGGATAATTTTACTTTTTGACCTACGTGCTTTTGGTTAAGCTCGTTACAGTCTGTCTCTTATACACATCT
>JAUHQH010000213.1 GCA_030408485.1 Candidatus Neptunichlamydia sp.
TGTGTATAAGAGACAGCATCTACACCGCATCCCGCAACCCATTGCCAGCTAGCACTATTATTTGCAAGATCAGCATCAACTAAGCAATCCCAGAACCAATCACGCCCTTTATGCCAATGTAGGTTAAGATTTTTGACTAAAAAAGAAGCTGCTACCATTCTGACTCTATTATGCATATATCCTGTTTGCCAAAGTTCTCTCATCCCAGCATCTACAATAGGATAACCTGTATTACCAGTTTGCCATGCCTTTAAATGTTTTAAATTATTCTTCCAAGGAAATTTATTAAATTTATTATTAAAGTTATCTTTATGTAGTGATGGAAAGTGATGCAGTAAATAGTACGAAAACTCACGCCATATAACTTCGCTTAAAAAATGCTCAATATCAGAGTCATTCGCGTGTAAATGACCAAAATTGTTTGCAGCTTCCCAAATTTGGGCAGGTGATATTTCACCAAAATGTAAATGTGGTGATAGTAAAGATGTTTGATTCTTAATTGGATAGTCACGAAAACTTTTATATCCAGACAGTTTCGTTTCAATGAATTCAGATAATTTATTATCTGCTGCCAGCTCCCCAATATCCCATAAGGCAACAATATTTTTATGCTATTTTTTGTCTGATGGGATTAACTTTAAATCTGCAATGGATAGTTTGTTTTTTGAGTCTTTGATGGCATTTATTTTGGTTGGTTTTTTGATGGCTTTACGGGGATTTTGTTGATGTGATTTCTTTTTGTATGCAGTAAAAACCTTGTAATAAGTCTCATCGTTTTTTAATATTTGCTTCGAACCCCACAAGTAATTGCTATTGAAAGATTTATAATTAATATTTTTTTCATTGCAAATTTCTTGAATTTCTTGTTCTTGTTTTATATGCCATGGCTCATAACATGAATTGTAATAAACGTTGCTAACGGCATGTTTTTCGATTATTGATTTAATTACTTCGCCAGCTTTACCAGCATAGATGTTTAATTTTCTATTTAATGCCGCATTTAAATTATTAAGCGAATGATGCAGCCAAATCTTACTTGCCTCACCGATTTTAAATGGGGTAGGAGCGCAATCATCGAATATGTAAATAGGTAATATTTTCCCGTGAGCTAAAGCTTCTGAAAGCGCAGGATTATCTGATAATCTTAAATCTTGTCGAAACCAAACTATAGAAACTTCTTTTGTCATATTAGGTTGCCTTGTATTGCTCCGTTAGTTAATAAAACTTATGTATTTCTTCCAATAGCTAGAATCAAGATTATCATCTAAGCTCCAGGCCCAACATAAAACAGATTTTGCATAAAGCCAGTCAGTGATTCTTTGCTCTGGTAATCCAAGTTTTTCAGCGCACAATTTAATACGATCAGATACGATTTGCTTAGCATTATCTTCGTGCAATAATTCTGGAATTGGATTGCAGAGGTAGGCTGCTGGTTCAAATGCGGGGTCTCCAATGAATCCTTTAGGGTCAATCACCAGCCAGCCATCACCATTTTGTAAAATGTTATCGTGATGTAAATCGCCGTGTAGCAGTACTTCTTTTGTTGTTGTACTGAGCAATTCATCTCTGAGATGTTTAGCCTTAGTTAAAATTTTATCTGGGATATCTAACTCTTGATCTAATGCCTTAAACAACTCACTCAAATGATAGAAGTTATGGTTTTCTGGAATTGATGCCTTGTGAAGCTCTTTTATGCTTGCGCATAGAATTTTTGTTGCCTCTTCATCATTGTCTGGAAAATGATCCTTTAGGGTGCTGCCAGGCACAGATCGTTGCATAATAATTATATTGTTATCATAAGCTATAACTTCAGCTGCAGCATGTTTTGTGAAAGCTTTTAGGCATGATGCTTCTTTAGCTAAAGCTTTACTGTTCATGCCAATTTTTAATATGATGGGCTTGTCATTTTGATAGCCACTAGCAATATAATTAAATGTCATGTTATTTACAGGGGTTAAATCAGATAGATTATGTTCGTCGGCTATTTTAGCAGTGATTTCAGGTAATGAATCAAGCCACTGCTTACCTTCTTTCCCAGAAATTGAGATAATGTTTTTATTGAGCCCGTTCATTGGTCCATATCCCATTAATGCTTAACTTCAGAATTTGTTTTCAGAATATTAAATGATTCTTGGTATGAATCCGTCTTGCTGTTTTTTAAGAACGACTCCATTGCATGAAGATATAAATAATGCCAGGTAACTTTTTCATTTTCATG
>JAUHQH010000214.1 GCA_030408485.1 Candidatus Neptunichlamydia sp.
AAGGAGTACTTAGCCTTCGAAGGTGGTCCTCCGATCTTCAGACAGAATTTCACGTGTTCCGCCCTACTTAATACGTCCTATCATGCTTCATATACGGGGCTATCACCCACTATGGCCGTGCTTCCCAACACGTTCTCTTCACACTCAAGGCTCGGCTGGTCCCCGTTCGCTCGCCGCTACTAGGGGTGTATCAATTGATGTCCTTTCCTCCGGGTACTTAGATGTTTCAGTTCTCCGGGTTTGCTCTTATAAACCTATGTATTCAGTCTATAAGTACCTGTTTCAGCAAGATATAAGCTACCCGAGGGTAATTATATCAAACTGTCAGGTGGGTTGCCCCATTCGGAAATTTACGGGTCAAAGCCTATTCTCAGCTAACCGTAACTTATCGCAGAGTATCACGTCCTTCATCGCCTCTTACTGCCAAGGCATTCACCAAACGCCCTTCTCGCGCTTGATTTGATCCAGAAAAAGCAAGACTTGCGTCATACGCGACCCTGAAGCTGGTAAGCACAGGGTCTTTATTCTGAACCAAAAGCATACTTTCCCGCCTGGTCGCGGGTAGCGACCAGACAATGCTGCATTCCCTTGCGAGGAATACAGCTAGGTTAGTGTACTTGACTTGGACAACACCGTTCATTTCAGAAGGGATACACATAAGAAGGTTGAGGAAGCAGCCTTCAAAGTGCCTTCCACCGAGGTGGAACCAACTGAGATCATCACTTACGCGCAATGATCAAACAGTGTCGTTTGTTACTTTAAGATTGCTCTCAAAGTAACTTGTATCTCTCTATACGATGTCAATTCGTCCGATTGGACGGTTAAGAACTGCGAACAGTGCTTAACGGTCAAATCATTCTGTGTGTTGGTGGAGCCTAGGAGGATCGAACTCCTGACCTCCTGAATGCAAATCAGGCGCTCTCCCATCTGAGCTAAGGCCCCATTCCGCCATTTTCGCTATGCGAAAAGGCGTTGGTGGGTCGAGGAGGACTTGAACCTCCGACCTCACGCTTATCAGGCGTGCGCTCTAACCACCTGAGCTACCGACCCTGGTCACGGGCGGTACCCGTTTACGTCTGAAGAGATATGAGGACGGTATGGTCCAAGATAGTGTTCCTAAGAACCTATCTGATGATGATCGGCTTTGTTTGCCGATCTTGCTAAGTGTTTCACGAGAAAGAGCGAACTCAATCTACTAGAAACATCCTTAGAAAGGAGGTGATCCAGCCGCAGGTTCCCCTACGGCTACCTTGTTACGACTTCACCCCAGTCGCTGAGCTCACCGTGGTCCGCTGCCCCCTATAAAGGTTGGCGCACGGCCTTCGGGTAAACCCAACTCCCATGGTGTGACGGGCGGTGTGTACAAGGCCCGGGAACGTATTCACCGCGTCATGCTGTTACGCGATTACTAGCGATTCCGACTTCATGGGGTCGAGTTGCAGACCCCAATCCGAACTGAGA
>JAUHQH010000216.1 GCA_030408485.1 Candidatus Neptunichlamydia sp.
AAAAAAAAGCCCGTAATCAGCGTTAGCTGATTACGGGCATAAAGAACTGGCGACGACCTACTCTCACAGGACCTATCGTCCAACTACCATCGGCGCAAAAGCGTTTCACTTCCGGGTTCGGAATGGGACCGGGTGGTTCCACTTTGCTATGGTCACCAGACCGCCGGAGGCGGTTGGTCAATAGTCAATGGTCAATAGTCATTGGGACTAAATTCTTTGAAGCTATTGGACTTCCTGCGGACGTCTGTTGATCTTAGCTGCTGATTGGTTGTTGTTTTCTTTTATGTGTTAGAGCGTTTGGTGGTTTTACTATTTATCCGCTAGGATAAATGCTACTCGCTACCTGCTTCTTGCTACTCTTAAGATAGACCTCATGAGGTCTTTGCTTAAAAAGCGCTGACAAGCTGTATAGACATATTAAGTTTTAGTCTGTCTGATCGACAAGACTGTTCTGTAATTTACGTTGCTAGATCTTGCGATCTTCAATTTCAACTAAATGCTTACTTGCGTTACATTCTACCATTGAAGGTAGTTGTTGATCTTGGAATTGTTCTAATTTTCTTAACTTCCTGCTCTACATGTCTGATCGACATATAATGTTTAAAGCATAAGGAATCAAGCCAAACGGATGATTAGTACTGGTGAGCTGAATGTATTGCTACACTTACACCCCCAGCCTATCGACGTGGTGGTCTTCCACGATCCTTCAGGGAAAATTAATCTTGGGAATAGCTTGGCGCTTAGATGCTTTCAGCGCTTATCTAGTCCGCATTTAGCTACCCAGCGATGCTCTTGACAGAACAACTGGATCACCAGAGATGCGTCAAACTCGGTCCTCTCGTACTAGAGTTTGAACCCCACAATTTTCCTACGCCCACAGAGGATAGAGGACCGAACTGTCTCGCGACGTTCTGAACCCAGCTCGCGTGCCGCTTTAATGGGCGAACAGCCCAACCCTTGGGACCTTCTCCAGCCCCAGGATGCGACGAGCCGACATCGAGGTGCCAAACCGCGCCGTCGATATGAACTCTTGGGCGCGATCAGCCTGTTATCCCTAAGGTACCTTTTATCCGTTGAGCGACGGCAATTCCACTTTCTACCGCCGGATCACTAAGGCCTACTTTCGTATCT
>JAUHQH010000217.1 GCA_030408485.1 Candidatus Neptunichlamydia sp.
CCCCTCGTCGGGGTGCTTTTCACCTTTCCCTCACGGTACTGGTTCACTATCGGTCAGTAAGGAGTACTTAGCCTTCGAAGGTGGTCCTCCGATCTTCAGACAGAATTTCACGTGTTCCGCCCTACTTAATACGTCCTATCATGCTTCATATACGGGGCTATCACCCACTATGGCCGTGCTTCCCAACACGTTCTATTCACACTCAAGGCTCGGCTGGTCCCCGTTCGCTCGCCGCTACTAGGGGAGTATCAATTGATGTCCTTTCCTCCGGGTACTTAGATGTTTCAGTTCTCCGGGTTTGCTCTTATAAACCTATGTATTCAGTCTATAAGTACCTGTTTCAGCTCATTATAAGCAGCCGCGAACGGCTATTATAACAAACTGTCAGGTGGGTTGCCCCATTCAGAAATCCATGGATCAAAGCTTATTCTCAGCTCCTCATGGCTTATCGCAGAGTATCACGTCTTTCATCGCCTCTTACTGCCAAGGCATTCACCAAACGCCCTTTTCGCGCTTGATTTGATCCAGAAAAAGACAGACTTGCGCCAGTCGCGACCCTCTCAGCTGGTAACTAAAAGATGGTCTTTATTCCGAACCAAAAGCATACTTTTTCCCGCCTGGTTCCGTGCGGAACCAGACAATGAGCGATCCTTGCGGATCACTCGGGTTAGTGTACTTGACTTGGACAACTCTGTTCGTTTCAGATGGCAGACATAAGGGCGATCGAGGAAGCAATCACGCCAAATGCTCGCTATCAGCCCGAAGGCTTCAAGCACCAAACTGAGGTAATTCGCTTACTCGCGAATACCAAACAGTGTTGATTGTTACTTTGAGCTTACTCTCAAAGTAACTGTATCTCTCTAAACGATGTCAATTCGCCTGCAGAACAGACGTTCAAACATTCGGTGAATGCTTGAAGATGTGTTCTGCGTTTTTTGGTGGCGCCTAGCGGGCTCGAACCGCTGACCGACTGAATGCGAATCAGGCGCGCTCCCATCTGAGCTAAGGCCCCTGTAGCAAATTTCACTTGGCGAAACTTGCGGAAAGCCGGCAGACATTTCCCAATGGAAAATGCCGAGAGGCTGAAGGCCGCTGCGTCGATTGCAAGCAATCGCCTTTCGCGGTCGTCATTTTTGCTGCGCAAAAAAAGACGTTGGTGGGTCGAGGAGGACTTGAACCTCCGACCTCACGCTTATCAGGCGTGCGCTCTAACCACCTGAGCTACCGACCCAGACAGGCCGGTAGGCCTGAAAACTTTTCTGAAGAGATATGAGGGCGGTCCGGTCCTGATGTTGGTCAGTTTTGTATACTGACCGTTGCTAAGTTTTCCACGATCAAGAGCAAGCTCAAGATGCTAGGAAAATCCTTAGAAAGGAGGTGATCCAGCCGCAGGTTCCCCTACGGCTACCTTGTTACGACTTCACCCCAGTCGCTGATCCTACCGTGGTCCGCTGCCCCTGTCTCTTATACACATCT